>NZ_JBOZPB010000033.1:0-37851 GCF_050848685.1 Shewanella sp. MF08487 | reverse complement strand
AAGATGTGACGGCTTACATGAAATATTACAACTTGGAGCGACTTCATTCTGCTAATGACAATCTGTCACCGGTAGAGTTTGAAAATTCTCAAGTAAAAGTGTCCAGTTTGGGTTGACCAGTACAGGCGACATGGTCGCTTATTCACATCCATGTGATCGCGACATTAGTATGTCCTATACAGCAGATGTCGCCGTCGAGCCTATAGGGATACTTTTTTAAATGAACGGGCGTGAGTCACAGGGGAAGCAATGACAATGAATGCTGCACAACTGACGATACAATTTTCTTGCTTTGGGGAACCAAATTGCAGGCATAAAAAAACCGCTGGGTAGCGGTTTTTATGGTTTGCAATCTTAGCGGTTTTAATCGTAAACGATTTAAATTATAAACCCGCGTCAGCGCGCAGCGCTTCAGCTTTATCGGTCGCTTCCCAAGGGAACTCGCTACGACCGAAATGGCCATAAGCGGCAGTCGCTTGATAAATTGGACGTGCTAAATCTAGCATTGCTGTTAAACCGTATGGGCGCAGCTCAAAGTGTTGACGCACTAGTTTGATCAGCAGTTCTTCAGACACTTTACCCGTACCGAAGGTCTCGATGCTGATAGAGGTAGGCTCTGCCACACCAATAGCGTAAGACACTTGGATTTCACAGCGATCCGCAAGACCTGCTGCTACTATGTTTTTTGCCACATAACGGGCAGCGTATGCCGCGCTACGGTCAACTTTTGATGGATCTTTACCAGAGAATGCGCCACCACCATGACGAGCCATGCCGCCGTAGGTATCAACGATGATCTTACGACCCGTTAAGCCGCAATCGCCTACTGGACCACCGATAACAAAACGGCCAGTTGGGTTGATAAAGAACTTAGTGTCTTTGTTTAGCCATTGAGCCGGTAATACTGGCTTGATGATGGTTTCCATCACGCCTTCAATTAAGTCAGCTTGTGAAACGTCATCTCTGTGCTGAGTAGATAACACGACGGCATCGATACCGACAATTTTGCCATCGTCATAGGCAAAGGTGACTTGGCTTTTTGCATCTGGGCGTAACCAAGGCAGGGTGCCATTTTTACGCACTTCAGACTGACGTTTCACTAATGCGTGGGCATAAGTGATAGGTGCAGGCATCAGAATGTCGGTTTCGTTGTTGGCATAGCCAAACATTAACCCTTGATCGCCAGCACCTTGCTCTGCAGGGTCTGCGCGGTCTACACCTTGATTGATATCAGGTGATTGCTTACCAATGGCGTTTAATACCGCGCACGAGTCTGCATCAAAACCCATATCTGAATGGGTATAACCAATTTCACGCACCGTTTTACGGGTGATTTCTTCAATATCAACCCAGGCAGAAGTCGTGACTTCACCGCCGACTAATACCATGCCGGTTTTGACATAAGTTTCACACGCTACGCGTGCTTTGGGATCTTGAGCCAGAATTGCATCTAGCACAGCATCAGAAATCTGATCTGCAATCTTATCGGGATGACCTTCTGAGACCGACTCAGAAGTAAACAAGTGCTTTGCCATAGTAGGAAAATCTCGTCGTTAGCATTCAAACGTGTAGAAGCATCTACATCTAGACGGCTATTTTAGTGGAATTTCACTTTGATGACACCCCCTAAGCAAAATATTTGCGTGTAAAGTGAGGTGTACCTCAATTGTGAACATAATCGTATCGCTTAATTTATAGTGTAAGCATATGAATTAATATATTTTATATTGATTACTTCTTTTAAAACTAATCTAGCGTTGCGCTGGAAACTCTCTCTAGCTTAGGTCATTTTATCGATGTCGTTGTTAGGTGTAAGTGACAAATAATCCATTCTAATTTACAGATGTGTACTGTTAATGCTGAGTAATTAGCGTATTTCATCATTCGTATACGTCAACCTGAGCCCTTTGGATCGGTTAAACTTAGGTTCTTTCGTGCATTTTCGTTTGCGTCCTCTTCGGATGTAGGGGAAAATATGCATCCAAATTGCCCGCTAGACCCCACAAACAAGCAGGAGAGAGCATGTCTTCCCGTAAAGTACTCGCAAACGCAATCCGTGCGTTAAGTATGGATGCAGTTCAAAAAGCTAATTCAGGCCATCCCGGCGCCCCAATGGGTATGGCAGATATTGCTGAAGTGCTGTGGAATGATTTCCTTAAGCACAACCCGACCAATCCTAAATGGGTAGATAGAGACCGTTTCGTTCTTTCTAACGGTCATGGTTCAATGCTGATCTACTCTTTACTACACCTGAGTGGTTATGAATTACCGATTGAAGAACTGAAGCAGTTCCGTCAATTGCATTCAAAAACACCGGGTCACCCAGAATACGGTTACACCCCAGGTGTTGAAACCACAACGGGTCCACTCGGTGCGGGCATCAGCAATGCTGTCGGTATGGCGATTGCAGAAAAAACCTTAGCGGCACAGTTCAACCGTGATGGTCACGATATTGTTGATCACTACACTTACTGTTTCCTTGGCGACGGCTGTTTAATGGAAGGTATTTCACACGAAGCCTGTTCATTAGCCGGTACGTTAGGCTTAGGCAAACTGGTCGCATTTTGGGATGACAACGGTATTTCTATCGATGGCCATGTTGAAGGCTGGTTCACCGATGATACGCCAAAGCGTTTCGAAGCTTACGGCTGGCATGTCATTGCTGGTGTTGACGGTCACGATAGTGATGCTATCCGCGCTGCTATCGAAGCGGCTAAAGCGGTTACCGATAAACCGACTATGATTTGCTGCAAAACCATTATTGGTTTTGGTTCACCTAACAAATCTGGCAGCCACGATTGCCACGGCGCGCCATTAGGCGATGCAGAAATTGCCGCCGCCCGTGAGTTCCTTGGTTGGCCACATGCCCCATTTGAAATCCCAAGCGAGGTTTATGCGGGGTGGGATGCTAAAGCTGCGGGTGCTGCCCGTGAAGCGGCTTGGAATGAGAAGTTTGCGGCTTACGCTACTGCCTATCCAGAACTGGCTGCTGAATACGATCGCCGTGTACTAAAAGGTGAGTTACCTGCTGATTTTGAAGAAAAAGCGCAAGCCTTTGTTCAAGCATCACAGGACAAAGCTGAAGGTATTGCGAGCCGTAAAGCCTCACAAAATGCCATTGGTGCTTTCGGTGCTATGTTGCCTGAACTGTTAGGCGGCTCTGCTGACTTAGCGGGTTCTAACTTGACACTGTGGTCAGGTTCTAAAGGTATTCAAGACGATCCTGCCGGTAACTACATTTACTACGGCGTGCGTGAATTCGGCATGAGCGGCATTATGAACGGTGCTTCGCTGCACGGTGGTTTCATCAATTACGGCGCAACTTTCATGATGTTCATGGAATACGCACGTAACGCAGTACGTATGTCGGCGCTGATGGGGATTCAAAACATTTTCGTTTATACCCATGACTCTATCGGTCAAGGTGAAGATGGTCCAACGCATCAGCCAGTTGAGCAATTAGCTAACCTGCGTATGACGCCAAATATGGCCGTATGGCGCCCATGTGACGCGGCAGAAACAGCTGTTTCTTGGAAAGCTGCGATTCAACGCCGCAATGCGCCAACATCACTGATTTTCAGCCGTCAAAACCTCAAAGCTCAAGCGCGTACTAGCGAACAGTTAGCCAATGTGGCTAAAGGTGGTTACGTACTGCAAGATTGTGCTGGTACGCCAGAATTGATCTTGATTGCAACGGGTAGCGAAGTACAGCTAGCAATGGATGCAGCTGCAGCATTAACCGAACAAGGTAAACACGTTCGTGTGGTTTCTATGCCATCAACTACTGAGTTTGATAAGCAAGATGCCGCTTATAAAGAATCTGTATTACCACGTGCTGTAACTAAACGTGTGGCGATTGAAGCGGCGCATAGTGATTTCTGGTATAAGTACATTGGTTTTGAAGGCAAAGTTGTAGGTATGACCACTTTTGGTGAGTCAGCGCCGGGTAACGTGCTATTGAATCACTTCGGTTTCACCGTTGAAAATGTGCTGAATGCTGCAAAATCATTGGGCTAATGGCTCAAGGGATTAGATTCAATACAAAAGGTTAAACTTTTTAAGTGTTAATCTGTATAATACGGCCTGCAATCTTTTGCAGGCCGTTTTTGTATTTAGAGGAAATTGAGACCTCAATGATCCGAGTCGCTATCAATGGTTATGGCCGTATCGGCCGCTCTATTCTCCGAGCTTTATATGAGTCTGGAAAACGGCAGCAAATGCAGATTGTCGCGATTAATGAATTAGCTAAACCTGAAGCCATTATTCATCTGACCCAGTACGATACCACCCACGGTCGGTTTGCGCATAAAGTGAAGCTCGCTGATGATCATATGCTGATTGGCGATGATGCGATTAAAATTCTCCACGAGCCCGATCCCACAAAACTCCCTTGGCATGAGATGGACATAGATATTGTCTATGAAGCTACTGGCGTATTAGTCGATCGTCAAAGCTGCGAAGCCCATATTCATGCGGGCGCAAAACAAGTGCTGATAAGCCATCCGTCTTCTGCCGATGTCGATGCCACGATTGTGTACGGCGTTAACCACGATTTACTCCGTGCCGAACACACAGTCGTTTCCAATGCTTCTTGTACGACGAACTGTATCGTACCTGTAATCGACGTGCTCGACCGCCACTTCGGCGTTAAAAGTGGTGCCATTACCACGATCCACTCCGCGATGAACGATCAACAAGTGATTGATGCTTATCATGATGATTTACGCCGAACCCGCGCCGCTGGCCAATCTATTATCCCAGTAGACACTAAGCTTGCCCGCGGTATTGAGCGGATTTTGCCGCACATGAAAGATAAGTTTGAGGCGATTTCGGTGCGAGTGCCCACTATCAACGTGACGGCGATCGATTTGTCTGTGACCTTAGAGAAAACCGTCGATATTGCCACTGTGAACCAGATGCTGGAATCGGCCGCCAATGGACGATTTAACGGCATCTTAGGCTATACTGATGAGCCCTTGGTTTCATGTGATTTCAACCATGATCCGCGCTCCAGTATTGTCGATGGTACCCAAACTCGCGTGAGTGCCGGTCAGTTGGTGAAGCTGCTGTTGTGGTGCGATAACGAGTGGGGGTTTGCCAATCGTATGTTAGATACGAGTTTGGCGATGATTGCGGCCAAGCGAGGCTGATAAAAGTAGATTATTCACTTGTTGGTCACTGAATTTATGCCCATTCGACGGGATGTCGAGCGCCGAGCGGCAGTCAATTCATACCGGCTATGTGTGAAACAGTTTGTTTTTTGATTATAAAAGGAAGCGTTACCATGGCAATTATCAATATGTCAGATCTGGATCTACAAGGTAAGCGCGTGCTTATCCGCGAAGATCTCAATGTCCCTGTCAGCAATGGCGTCGTCACCAGTGACGCACGTCTGCGCGCCTCTCTACCGACTATCGAGTTGGCCCTTGAAAAAGGTGCGGCTGTGATGGTGATGTCGCATTTAGGTCGTCCGACCGAAGGCGAATACAATGCCGAATATTCTCTGCAACCTGTGGTCGATTATTTGGCAAAAGCCCTGTCTTGTCCTGTGCGTTTAGCGACCGACTATTTAGATGGCGTTGACGTTGCCGTGGGTGAAGTGGTTGTGTTCGAAAACGTGCGTTTCAACGTGGGTGAAGGTAAGAACAACGAAGCCTTATCGAAAAAAATGGCGGCGCTGTGTGATGTTTATGTGATGGACGCTTTTGGTACTGCACATCGTGCCCAAGCATCGACTCACGGCGTGGGCATGTTTGCTCCTATCGCCTGTGCCGGTCCATTACTGGCGCAAGAGTTAGATGCCTTAGGCAAGGCATTAGATAATCCTGCGCGTCCTATGGTGGCGATTGTCGGTGGCTCTAAAGTGTCGACTAAGCTGACCGTGCTAGAAAGTCTTTCAGGCATAGTCGATCAGTTAGTGGTTGGCGGCGGTATTGCCAATACTTTTATTGCGGCGGCGGGCTACAATGTCGGTAAATCGCTGTATGAAGCGGATTTGATCGACGAAGCTAAGCGTTTAGTGGCTAATGCGAAGAGCCGTGGCGCTGATATTCCTGTGCCGACCGATGTGGTCGTTGCAGGCGAGTTTAGCCCAACAGCAGCGGCAACGTTAAAATCGGTTAGCGAAGTCGCTGATGGCGAAATGATTTTCGATATTGGCCCAGATAGCGCTGAAGCACTGGCTAAAATCATCGAATCTGCTGGCACTATCGTGTGGAACGGCCCTGTGGGCGTGTTCGAATTCGACCAATTTGGTGAAGGTACTAAGCGTATTGCCCAAGCGATTGCCGATTCAAAAGCGTTCTCTATCGCTGGCGGTGGTGACACGTTAGCGGCGGTTGATAAGTACGGCATTGCCGATAAAATATCTTACATTTCGACTGGCGGCGGCGCTTTCCTCGAGTTCCTCGAAGGTAAAGAATTACCCGCTGTAGCTATGTTAGAAAAGCGCGGCGCTTAATCATTAAGTTTTAAAAAACGCGGCGCATAAGACGCCGCGATAAGCTTTGATAACATCAAAGCTTTCATAAAAAGTAACATAATTATAAAAAACCGCCCGTATTTAGCTAAGTGATTAGCTGAATACGGGCATAAAAATCCATCCAAACGATAGCGACCTCGGTGATAGATATCACCCTATTATTGGAGTTACAAAATGGCGTTAATTTCCCTACGACAACTACTTGATCACGCAGCAGAACATGGATACGGTGTGCCTGCGTTCAACGTTAATAACTTAGAACAGATGCGTGCCATCATGCAATCTGCTGAAGCAACAAACAGCCCTGTGATTGTGCAAGCCTCAGCGGGTGCGCGTAAATATGCTCGTCCACAGTTCCTTAAATATTTGATGGCTGCTGCCCTTGAGCAGTATCCAGATATTCCTGTGTGTATTCACCAAGACCACGGTACCGATCCTGATATCTGTCAGCGTTCTATTCAATTGGGTATGTCATCAGTGATGATGGACGGCTCTTTAATGGCTGACGGTAAAACGCCCGCCTCTTATGAGTACAACGTCGATGTGACTCGTCGCACTGTCGCTTTTGCCCATGCATGTGGTGTGTCGGTAGAAGGCGAAATCGGCTGTTTAGGTAGCTTAGAAACAGGTCAAGCGGGCGAAGAAGATGGCATTGGTGCCGTGGGTACATTAAGTATGGACCAAATGCTAACGACTCCTGATGAAGCCGCGCGTTTTGTCGCGGATACCCATGTTGATGCATTAGCGATTGCCATTGGTACTAGCCATGGCGCTTATAAGTTCAGCCGTAAACCTACGGGTGAGGTGCTGCGCATCGATCGCATTAAAGAAATCCATGCTCGCATTCCTAATACACATTTGGTCATGCACGGTTCATCTTCAGTGCCGCAAGAGTGGTTGAAAATCATCAATCAATATGGCGGTCAGATCCCTGAAACCTACGGTGTACCATTAGAAGAAATCGTTGAAGGCATCAAACACGGTGTACGTAAAGTCAACATTGATACCGACTTACGTTTAGCATCAACGGGTGCTGTTCGTAAATTCTTAGCTGAAAACCCAAGTGAATTTGATCCACGTAAATTCCTTAAAGCATCAATGGAAGCCATGGCTGATATTTGTACTATCCGCTATGAAGCTTTTGGTTGTGCCGGCCAAGCATCTAAGATTAAACCATTGTCTTTACAAGCAATGTATAAAGCGTATCAATCTGGTGCATTAGATCCAAAGATCAATATGTAAGCGTTATCGCTGCAATAGAAACCCGCTGCGGCGGGTTTTTTTATGGCTAAAATAGATGAAATTTTTATTTTTTAATCGTAAATGTTAATATCGCTGCGATTTTCAGAGGAAAATACTAACCCTTATTAATATGTGCTTATCTAACTATGTTGGGCCAAACAGATATTTATAGGGATTGGATTTACATAACGGGAACGAATAAAGATGAAGAAAGTACTAACCGCCGCGATATTACTGACGACACCTTTTATGGCAACTGCCGGTGCTGATTTTGTTAAAGGCGATAGAACATTTGCTGGTGAAGCCGAGCTAGGTGCCACGTTAACGACAGGTAACACCGAAACCTCATCATTCAAGGGGCGTTTAAATCTGAAGCATGAGCTAGGTGATTGGGAGAACCAGTACTTACTCGAAGGTTTATACAAAGAGGATTCTGAGACTGTCACGGCGAAGCGTTATTTTGTTGGTGCTCAAGGCAACTATAAGATGACAGATCGTAGCTACCTGTTTGCCAATGCCAACTACGAAGTCGACCCATTTACGGGTTATGAGTACACAGTATCTGGTGCTACTGGTTATGGTCATCGACTTTACGATAGCAGTAAAACTTTTTTAGATGTTGAAGCTGGTCCTGGTTATATCTATCAGCGTCTGGATAGCGAGCAAGCATTTATCGAAGGTTATGAAACTGATGATAGTGTGGTCGCGCACGGCGTGATCAATTTCGAAACCGAAATTACCGATACCTCTAAGTTCCAACAACGTTTTGTTGCGGATTATGGTGATAAGCTTGATGCCCGCTCGGAGACCTCATTAACCGCGAACATCATTGGTGCATTGGCGATGAAGTTTGCCGTTATCGTGCGTTATAACAGTGAGCCATTAGACAATAAGAAAGGTACCGATACAGAAACAAATATGACCTTGTTATATTCTTTCTAATACCGCGCTGCCGTTTTAACAAAAAGCACCTTGATGGTGCTTTTTTGTGGGTTCTTTTTAGGCTAAGCGACATCTTTTTAAGTAATTGCTGTATTAGTGCCTGCTATATGTGTACAAAAATTAATGTATTAAAACCGCTTTAGCGGTCACCTAATACAAGAAGTATGCGTTTTATCAATATTTACGTTTACTGAGCTATGGTAATTTTCTACCTAATTATCTTGGTAGAGAGTAGCTTTGATGAAATTACAGCGTGTATATAAAAATAGTGGAACAGCATTACTGAGCTTATTCAGTATGATCCTACTGGTAAGTCTGTTTTCACCGGCCGCATGGGCAATGGCTGAAAACGTTCAACCACTTAATTTAACGAGTGCGAGTGTCGGTTATCTTGCCGTGTGCGTATTCGTGCTTGCCTATATATTGGTTATGGCGGAGGAAACATTACACCTACGTAAATCGAAACCGGTACTGGTTGCAGCGGGTATTATCTGGGGCATGATAGGTTTTGTGTATGTGCAAAATGGCATGTCGGAAGTGTCGGAAGCGGCATTCAAACATAACTTGCTTGAATATGCAGAGCTTCTACTCTTCTTACTCGTGGCGATGACTTATATCAATGCGATGGAAGAGCGAAATTTGTTTGATGCCATTCGTGGTTGGCTTGTCGGCCGTGGGTTTAGTCTAAGAACCGTATTTTGGTTGACGGGGTTTATGGCGTTTTTTATCTCACCCGTGGCAGATAATTTAACGACTGCGCTATTGATGTGTGCCGTGGTGATGAAGGTGGGGGCTGGGCAACGCAAGTTTATCACCCTAGCCTGTATCAACATTGTGGTCGCGGCTAATGCGGGTGGAGCATTTAGTCCATTTGGTGACATCACAACCTTAATGGTATGGCAAAAAGGATTGGTACATTTTACCGACTTTTTCCACTTATTCATTCCAGCCTTAGTGAATTTTGTGCTACCCGCCGCCATCATGAGCCTGTTTGTTCCTCATTTTGTACCTGAGCCAGCAAAGGAGCAGGTTTACACTAAGCCAGGAGCAAAACGTATCGTAGCGCTATTTTTGCTGACTATTGCTACCGCCGTTTGCGCTCATTCCTTTTTAGGTATGCCGCCAGTACTGGGTATGATGACAGGATTAGGTTTTCTGCAATTCTTTGGTTTTTATCTGCGAAAAACGTTCAATAGATCCGTTGCCCGTGAGCGAGCAAAAGCTGAGTTAATACAAGATACATTACGTCTGCAGCAACTCGGCAGCGTGGTACCATTTGATGTATTCAGTCGAATTTCTCGCGCCGAGTGGGACACCCTGTTGTTCTTTTATGGTGTGGTGTTATGTGTGGGGGGCCTCGGTTTTATGGGCTATCTGAGTTTAGTCTCCGAGGCTATGTACTCCCATTGGGATGTCACTTATGCCAACGTGGCGATAGGGTTGCTCTCATCTGTGGTTGATAATATCCCGGTGATGTTTGCGGTATTAACCATGAATCCCGATATGCCGTTAGGGCAGTGGTTATTAGTCACGCTGACAGCCGGTGTCGGCGGTAGTTTACTGTCGATTGGCAGTGCAGCAGGTGTGGCTTTGATGGGACAGGCTCGTGGTATTTACACCTTTGGTGCTCATTTACGTTGGACACCTGTGATTGCCTTAGGTTATGTGGCGAGTATTTTTGTGCATCTATGGATTAACTCATCCATGTTTTAACGTTTATTATCAATAACAAAAAAGGCATCGAATGGATGCCTTTTGCTTAAATTGAGCAGTAACGCCTAGATTGATGGCGCTTCAATTAAGCTCAGTTCGTTATTCGCCTTAGCGCCATAAATCTGAATTGCGACTTTGATTTGAGCAACAGCATGGCTGGGATCTTGTTGCTGCCAATCTAAAGCGGGTATTTCAAATTGATATTGCCCCGTCTTTGTTTCTGTTAACTTACCGCCGCATTCCGTTGTATTTTGGCAACGATAACTTTGAGTGGTATGCCAGCGCTTCCATGCTTTAGGGTTTGAAGAAGCTTTATCGCTATCGGGAAAGCCAAAATAGTAAATATCATAGGCTTTTGCCGCTGTAATGGCCGCTTGCTGGGCATCCGTTAATGAAAATTGAATGGTGCCCGTCTGTTGGTCAAACTGGTTGAGAACGACGTTGATTTGCATCGCCTCATCGATATTCACACTATTTACCGCTGGCGGTGAGGGGGGCACCGGAGGGATGACTTCCTCTGATGTATTGTCGTCACTGCCACATCCGCTAAGCAACAATATGCTTAAGGTTACTGCGAGTAATGGGTATTTCATTACAGCCCCCTTAATTGAAGTGTCCGGTATGGCAAGTGGTGCATTCCATATCTGTTTTAACACTCGCTGCAGAGCCTAAGGTGCTTGAACTGCCATGGCAGGTTTGGCAATCCTGTGCATCTGTTGTTGGTTTACTGCCAACCAGTGCGCCAATATTTTCACCTTGGTAAGCCCGGTTTAATACATCAACTAAGTAATAAGCCATCGATGCAGATAGGCGGTAGCAGCGCTCACCTTTTTTAGCGAAAGGTAGACCAGAGGCCTTTGACCAGTTACTGATTGATGAGTGGCATAGCACGCTTTTTGCCTTTGATGAGCTGACAACAAGCGCTGTTTTTTCCGCTGTAGAACCAATGCCAGCGACAAACTCCGCTGAAGCTAATGGCAGTGTTGTATTTTCGTAGTAGCGGAAGGTGTTACCGATTACAGCATTATTCTGGCCGTTAATATCATCTAAGATATTTACTAACATGCCAATTGCATTGAGGTTGCCGCAAAGAGTGCCTTGACCTGCTACCCCTGCAAAACCATAGGCGGCTAAAGCCGTCGGAATGGTTTTAAATTTAGCTGCATCGACACTGCTCGATTGAGCCAGCATGGTAATAACAGCATGAAATACTTGATGCATGCATCCACCACCTGTTTCATAGGCAAGCTTTGCCGTTGCCATGGGATCAATGGGCACGTATTTCAACTTTTCTCCTAATGCTAAATAATATTGTCCTTCTTCGTTGGTGGCAGCGAGAACTGAGGTTCCCATCAGTGTTGCACCAGCTGCGACCGTGCTAATACCGATAATGCGGCTTAAGGCTTGGCGTCTATTAATACTCATCATCTATGTCCTCTATGTAGAATTACTTTTTTATTTATTAGCTGGTAAAGATAAATCTCTATGGGTTTGAATGTTAGAGACACAGACGATAAATGATGTGATTTGGGCCAGAGGATATGGACCTTTTAGATATTTGAAAAAACGCTCAAATACATAGGCTTTGTAGGCTAAAACCTTATGCTTTTATGTGTTAAATAGATTGGTTGCGAACTCATATCTCATTATTTGTAATATTTATGTAAATTTACGCGTAATTAACCCTGTACTACGGGGGATTTATTATTGTGACCTAAAGCAGGTTATGGCGGATTAGTCTTGAGCTTGGGCCTTGACTCACGAAACGTAACTATTTGCTGTCTTGGGTTAACAAGATCACATTAATCATCCGCTATTTTACCTAGACTTAATTCTATGTTTTTATGGAGTTGAGTGAATGACTATGCAATTGGGAGACTGCAGGTTTGATCGAGAGCGAGGCATATTGATTGAATTGTCTCGTGATGAATCTTGGCATCTTCCTCGGGCTGAATTACAAGTGCTCTCTTTACTGGTAGAACACCAAGGTAAGTTAGTTTCTAAATATATGCTTAAGATGGGGGATGGTCAGCACCCGCCGCTAACGGATACCTCGGTTGCCAGAGCCGTGTTTATGCTGCGCTCCTTTCTTGGCGCTCAGCATGAAGGCTTAATAGAAACCGTCAAAGGCCAAGGCTATTTACTGCAACCAGTAAATGGTAAAGAACGTAAATATGTCAATTATCTCAGACTACAGACAATCCCGTTATGGAGTGTATTGGTGTTGTTTGGTGCTATGTTAGCGGTTTCATTTTTTTATCTATATCAGATTGATCATAGTAAACCGACTCAAGCGTTGATGCATTCTGAGATCCCGTTAGCTTCTGGTCAGCATGTTCGATTACATCTCTATGCTAATTCTAATACCAATAACCTCTTACTCTTTAAGCTAGGAGAGCGTTTAAGTGCGGGATTTACGGCTTGTGGCCAAAGTGATTGGAAAGATGTTTATGGCTCTTTGTCCCATGATAAACAAGTGCTTAATATTACTTTGCGTGGTGAACAGTTAGGTCAGTCGGTGATCCGCAATATTAAGATCAGCGATTTTACGCAGCCAAAGGAGTTTATTGATGCGACATGGCTGCGGGAGGTCGATATCTGTGGCTAGGTGGCTAAAGTGGACGATTAATCTCGTTATTTTAACGGCATTGATTACGGCTTGTGGCGTGATTTATTGGCAGTCGATCACAAATCGGACGCTGATTTTAAATTGCAGCTCCGAATTATTTGACCGCCATTCTCATGGCAATGTTGACGGTAAATATTATTTACTCGTCGATGTACTAATTGCGGCTAATAATGCGCAGATTAACTATCGTTACTTCAATGTTGATGGCACGAGTGCGGGCACTATTTCGATGCAAGGTAAAGTGGAAAAAATAGAAGCCAATAGCATGACCTATCAGGTGGCAGTGCAGACAAAAACGGAGTCTGAACTTGAAAAGCATAAAGACTGGCCTGAGCATATGAAATATCTTTCATACATCAGCAGCTTACATTTCAATGCGTCTGGAATACACAATCTGAGTGTCGAAGTGCTTGATATGGATGATACTAAAGATTACGCCGTGGTTTTATTCCAACCGAGTAATACGGTTTGCGGTTGCCGAATCGTAAATAGTCGAATTTAATCAGTGTATTTGAGTTTATTTCAGTTAAGATTAGTGCTCACTTATTCTCGTTTATTGTTATGAGTTACGCCTTTAACGGAGACTCATGAAAAGGATGTTGTGTCTAAGATACGTATAAAGCAAGAAGAATCATTGTCGATTAAGTTCAGCCATCAGATGGAAAAGGGCGATAATCGTCAGCTCGATCTCTATTTCTTTTTACCTAAGGAAATGGGCATAGGCTCGCATACGCTTGATGAAGAAGAGTATTATTTCAGCTCGATTGTCGGCCGTCGATCTTACTATTCGGAAGGTTTACATTTACCTCTGGTGCAGGGGCGTTTTGCCAGTTTGAATCGTCGTACCATTGAAGAGTTTCGGTTATACCTTAATTTATTTGCCTACCAGTTTGCCGTTGCTGTCGAAAACGACGTTAAAGAACTTAAACAAATCACAGATGTTACCCATTTTTATTTCGCTCTTGATGAGCTGCGCGAACAAGTTGTTCAGTTACTGAAAAAGTTTCGCCGCAACGAGCCTGAGGATCCTAAATGGAAATCCTACTTTGAAAATGCGGATAATTACTTATCTTGGTTTTGTGAGCAACAGTTACTGAAAGTGCTCGCTCACGCCACGCGTACCAGCGATTTCAATGATATTCAAGAACGCGTATTAACCCTATGTCGTAATGAGTGTGCCTATCGGGATGAGCACAAATATAACTCAGTACAAACCAAACAAGACCCGAACAGAATCTCCAATAAGATGCTGTTATTACGACGGTTAATCCAACAAGGTGTGGTACTTAAAGAGGAATTAAAACCGTTAGGTATTGGCCTTAAAAAGTTCACTACAGGATTAGCGACCGCATTGGTGATGTTAGTGGTATCGGCGTTGATTATTCAGGCTCAAGGTGCATTTAGTGGTTTTACTATCGCACTGGTATTGACCTTAGCGGTGATTTACGGCTTTAGGGAAATTTTCAAAGACGATGTACGTAATGCCATGTGGCGATATGTGCAGCGCGGTAGACCCCGCTGGAGCCGAATTTTGCGTGATACCACCAGTCAGGCAATCATAGCTAAGCAGTTAGTTTGGCTTGAGTTTATGCGTCAGCAAGATCTTCCTGATAAAGTCAGCGACATTCTAAAGCACCGGCATAGTCAAAATAAGGTCGATGCGGAAATTCTGCATTATAAAATCGCCACTAAGGTGAATCATAGCGAGTTCCAAGCGGGATATTCGACTATCCAAGAGCAAGTAAATTTTAGTTTAGTGCCTTTTGCCCGTTACTTAGAGCGAGGGAAAGCTAAGATTTATAAGGAAGTTGAAGGTAAAATTAGCCATGAATCGGTTGAGCGTCGCTATCAAGTTAACTTGATTTTAGTGTTACGCGAGGGCCGTGAAGCCCCGCAGTATATTCGCTATAAAATTACCATGAACCGCTCGGCCATCATTGAAATTACCCAGAGCGAATTGCCAGACTCTGTTAATGCTCCCGAATCAATTATTGATGACGAGTAAAAGCTTGGCCAATGTTCTGCTCGTTATTTTGTTTAGCGCGCCTTAGAGCAATTTCAGCATTATTAAGATATTGCTCTAATGTTTGGCCTTCTTGATAACCCGCGATACCAATACTGATACCTTCACTTAGGCCATTACCAGAGAGTTTTTCCATCATATTAAGAGCAAAACTATGGGCATGGGTGGCATCCGTGTCTGGCAACATCATGATTATTTTGCCCAATTGCCAATGAAGGATTTGATAATGAGCTGGAATTTCAAGTAGTAATTGTACTTCCACTTCTTGCTGCCGATTCGCCAGTTGGTCTATGTCACTCATATGACTCAACATACCTTCAGGATTAATATCCATTAATAATAAACTTGAACTAAGGCGGCTTTGCGGCGGCAACGAGGTAAAGTAGTTTTCTAAATCGCCTAATCGTTTCAGTATTACACTGCGATGTGGTATCAGGTCACGCTTCTCCCTGTTTAAGCCCCGCTCGTCAGCTTGCTCTAAAGTACACACAATATAATCAATCTCACCATCGGCTCCGACATGGCCTTTTAAGGTGGCTTGTAAGCAATGCGAGCGCGGCTCCTTGGGGGCGCACAGTATTTGTCCTTGCCACTGACCTTGCATAGCGATTTGAGAGCTGATCCTTTGCCATTGATTGCCTAAATCGTTGGCGAGTAATGTGGCTAAATCGTGATTCAAATCCCCATTGAGTTGCATCATGGCATCGAATGCGGGATTCATTTTAATCAATTTACCATTCGCATCGGTGAGCGCTATGGCAACATTGCTATCGCAGAGTAGCTCATTGAGGAAGGCTTGCTGCTTACTCTGGATGAGCTCACTAATATCTTCAAGGGTAATTAATAAATGCGGTGAACCTCGGCTCGCCCTTGGCGCTTGACGCACATGAACTCGTAGCGTCGGGCCATTAATACTTTCGAGGCTTATGTCCCCTGACCATTGCCCAATTTTATGTACGTACTCCATTAACTCGACATATGTGTTGTCATCAAGGCATAACGTTCGCTGTAGGCTGCGGTCAGTCAGCTCATCGAGTGGAACTAATGTCGCTTCAGCGGCTTTAGTATTGGCGCTAATCACTCGAGCATTTTCGTTGACCATCATAAAGCCGATATCACTATTAAATAAGCCATTAGCGACATCGATACTGTATTGGCGGGAACGTTGTTGTAAGCGATACATATGGCTGAGTAATATTACCCAAGCAGCTAAAAGAGTGAGAATTAATGAAGCGGCGATGACAATATTTTGCCATTGGTAAAACTTTGCCGCTATGTCTGAGTTACGTACATAAGAGAGTAAATAGTACTCTCGGCGGGTCTCTGGCTGAGCGGTAAGCTCAAGTTTAAGGTAGACGAACGTGGCATCTTCACCGTGAAATTGCCCAAAATTATTCATCGACATTTCGCGCCACAGGGCAGGATAGCTTTGTTTTAAACTCGCTCCTAAGCTGGTGGGGATATTATTTAAAGGAGCTAAATTGTTGGCACCTGTGTAGAGCAATCCCTGCGTGTCGAGCATCAACATGGGGGAGCGATTACTCGAAAATGCTGGCTTTATAGCCTCAAGCATTTGCTCCATAGAGTTATAAGTGACTATGTATCCCATAGAGCTCTGATCGGCCTTTTCTAGCCACGCCATTTGATACAGATAGGCCTCTAGCTTACCGTCAATGGGGACAAACTCCAGTGGTGAAGTATAGACTTCTCTGCCGCCCATCTGGCGGCTCACACCAAGTATGGCGGGCGGTAGGGAATCTTTGCTGAAATTCGCGGCGGTTGAGAATTTATAGTTACCTTGGGGATCGTATAGCGTTACGCCGAGCAGCTCAGGAATGTTTTTAACCAGTTCTTGCCAGTGTTGCTGTAGTACACGTTGCTGTTTGGCGGTAGGATTACTTAAGTATTGTTTGAGTCGTTCATCATTGGCAAAAATTAAGGTGCGAAATTGCTGAAAAGAGACTTTGTCGGTGACAAGCGTGCCTATGGTTTGCAGCTCACTGTATCTCTGTGTCGCCCACTCTTCCTGTAGACGGCGCTCCCCTAAGGTAATAATCAAGTTGGTCAAAATGATCGAGCCAATTACCAGCATCGAAAGCTGGCTTGCAACGGCCAGTAAACGTTGATGCGACCAGTAGATCCCTTGGGTTAATGAGAGCAGCGGCGCTAGGGGATACGTACTTGAATTATTCTTCAGCATGAACCGATTATGTGTAGGTGATCTGTTAATGACACTATGTTAACACGAAAGAATTGTTACTACAGTGTCTGTTGCAGCGTAAAGTTTTAATTGCAAGATTAAGGTGATTTTATGGGGCGATTACGGCGCGGATACCGCAAAGTATTATTGTTATATTTAACCTAAAGCACCTAATACGCGATGCTTGAATTGGCAACCATAGCTCTCAACCTGTTCCCGACATCTAACGATATCGACCCCCGCTAACCCCTCGATAGCTGAAACTTGTACTGTATCAATATAGTGTGGAGCTAACGCAATAAAGGCATGCACCGCAGCATAAGAGCCATCGATTTTTGGGCGGCAATGTTCAATATAAGCAGCTTCATTATCGGCATTGAGAGAAATCGATAAGCAGTCTACGCAGTCGGCAAGTTCTGGCAGAATATTACGTCTATGCACTAGATTGCCCAAACCATCAGTATTAATGCGTACTCGTCCACCTCTTTGCTTAATTTCTTTTGCCACAGCGAGCAGGGTGGGAAGATTTAAGGTTGGCTCGCCATAGCCGCAAAACACATATTCCTCAAAGTCTTTAGCCTCACCTAATAAAGGAATAATTTCTTCAGGCTTAGGTTGATGGCTTAAGGCCAATTGATATTCGTGGATCTGTTTACTGCCATTATGTTTGGGGCAAAAGGCGCAGCGTAGGGTGCAGCGACCAGTGATATTGAGGTAGCGGCTACGGCGAATATCATAAACTAAGGTTTCTGCTGCGCAGGTTCCATCAGTGCAAACATCGTCGTTGATGTGGCTGTCGATGAGGGCAGTTGTGAGAGGCTCAGTACTAACAACGTTTGGTTTATCAATATTTGGTGTGTGCAGTTGCTCAGACATAACGAAGGTTTCATTCTAACGATAACGGACGACTTAGCCACAGTGTAGCGAAAGCGTAACGGCATAACTGTCAGCTAGATCGCAACTTGAAAGCGCAAGGCATTGAGTGGTTAGCGTTAGCTCAGCCCTCATGCTCAGCACACGTTGATACCAGCGTGGATGATAAAAAAGAGAGCATAAGCTCTCTTTTTATAAATGATTAACTAGGGCGTGTTGACGTTTCAGGGTTATTTTTGCAGCGAGTTGGCTGGCTTTTATGCAAGGCAAAGCCCGTGCAGTATAGTTATTCTACATAAACGGGCGATAACGCAGCAGAAACGCCAGCCAAACGCTGCCCGAAGGGTTCGTCTGGCAAGCTCTTGCTCTTTGTCACTCGTCATTTGAGTAGAATAACTACATGTCACTCCTCGTTTCGTGATCACGAGCTTGCCAGAGCGAACAAAATTTCATCTCGAAACGTCAACACGCCCTAATAAGTAATTAGTCGCCTTTGGGGTCGCTTGTTTGATAGTCAGCAACAGGGTGTTCAAAGTCCTTGTGCTTCAAATCCTCATCGTCAGCCTTTTTAGGTTGCCACCACCAGTTGAAAAAGCGGCTGCTAGAGCGCTTTACATCGTCGAGTATAATGTATAGCAGCGGCACTAAGATCAGCGTCACCACGGTTGAGAATAAGATACCGAAGGCGAGGGAGGTCGCCATTGGGATCACTATTTGCGCCTGCAAACTGCGCTCGAGAATAATCGGTACTAAGCCGACAAAGGTCGTGAGTGACGTTAAAATAATCGCCCTAAAGCGATAACAGCCTGAATCCACAGCAGCCTGCCTTACCGATTGGCCTTGTTCCCGCGCACGGTTGACAAAGTCCACTAAAATCAATGAGTCGTTCACCACAACCCCCGCAAGTGCCACTATGCCGCAGAGACTTAACACGCTCATCGCGAGCCCCTGAATTAAGTGGCCAAACAGGGCGCCGATAATGCCAAAGGGAATAACTGACATAATAATCAACGGCTGGCTGTAGGATTTTAGCGGTATTGCCATTAAGGCATAAATGGTAAACAACGCGAAGAAGAAGCCTTGCATCAAACCGCCCATGGCATTTTGCTCATCCAAACTGCCTCCATCCAGTGCGGTTTGGATTTTAGGATACTTGGCTTGCAATTGTGGCAGATAATCTTGTTGGATTTCTTGCACCACTTTTGAAGGTTCGGCGATGTTTTTGTTGGCATTGGCCGTGATGGTGATGGCTCGCTTCCCATCAACACGGGTAATTGAAGCGTAGGATTCACCTTTTTCAATTTGTGCCACCGTTGAGAACGGAACTGACGTGCCCTTTGGCGTACGGATCAGCATATTTTCTAGATAACCCACAGTACGGCGCTGCTCTAATGGGTAGCGCACCATCACCTTGATTTCTTCTTTATTACGCAAAATACGTTGGGCTTCATAACCATAAAAACCATAACGCACTTGGCGGGCTAAATCAGAAAGGGTCAGCCCAAGGGCTTCCGCCTCTGGACGGATTTTGAGGCGAATTTCATGGCTGCCCGAAGAAAAGTTGTCGGCAATATCGTAGACGCCTTCATAGCTGGCGAGTTTTTGCTTTAGATCTTTTGATGCCGCAGACAGTTCATCGAGGTCGCTCGAGGTCAGTCTGAAAGAAATATCGCCGCCGGCATCGTTAGTACTGGCATTAAAACTGAGTTTTTTGACTGACAGTAATTCGGGTAATTGTTCTCGCCACGCCGACGCAATGGTTACGCCATCCACTTCACGATCTTCGCCTTTTGTCAGCTCCGCAAAAATAAAGGCAGAGGTACGGGAGCTCATATTGATAAAGCTGTGTTTCACCACTTGGTAGCCGTTATCTTGCTCCATTTTGTCATTCATTTTATACAGGGCTTCTTCTATGCTCTGTACCACTTTTAAGGTGTTGTCTTCAGAGCTGCCCTCATCCATCTCAAGTTGAACTTGAATGAAGTCTGATGGAATATCAGGAAAGAATACCCAGCGCACTTTGCCGCTGGCCACTAAAGCAATCGATAGAATCAACACACCAACAAAGGCAGCGACCACGTTGTATCTGTGTTTAATACAACGCTCGAGGAAGTTGCGATAACTGTGATGAATAAAGTATTGCACTCGGTCGTTAAAATTAGCTTTAAAGCGACCCAAGAGTCCCCTTGGGGGGCCAGACTTTTTAAACTTCATGTGCGCTAAATGCGCTGGCAGGATGAGCTTAGATTCTATTAATGAAAAGGTTAAACAGAGGATGACCACCATACCGATGGATTTCCAGATAATCCCCATAGGGCCCGAAACGATGAGCATGGGAATAAAGGCCGCAATCGTGGTTAATACCCCGAAGGTCGCGGGCATAGCGACTTTTTGCGCGCCGCGGATCACGTTCTCAAGCGAGTGACCGTGACGTTCGACTTCAGTGTAAGCACTCTCGCCAATGACAATCGCATCATCGACGACTATCCCGAGTACCAAGATAAAGGCAAACAGAGTCAACATGTTGATGGTCATCGAGAAGGGATCAAGTGGCATGATAAGCATAGTGCCAAGAAAAGACACAGGTATCCCCATCATTACCCAAAACGCTAACTTGAGATCGAGGAACATGGCCAAGATGATAAATACCAGTAAAGCACCGTAAAACATGTTCGACATCATCATGTCTAAACGGCCCTGTAGGTAGTGAGTCATATCACCCCAAGTATCGAGCTGTGCGTTAGCGGGCAGCGTAGCACGGCGTTTTTCAACGTATTGTTTAACTTGTGCAGCAATATCTAAGGCGTTTTGGTCGTCGATGCTGGTGACTTCGATAATCGCCGCAGGTTTGCCGTTGAAGCGGGTATATTCCAAGCGTTCTTCGAAATCGTCTTTGATGGTTGCTACTTGTGGCAACATTACGCGACTACCGTCGGGGCGAGTGGTCACGACGATATTGGCAAAGTCATCGCCCGTATAAGCTTGGCCCTTAGTTCGCAGCAGGATATCGCCATCTTGGGCGCGAATTGAACCTCCAGGCAAATCGAAAGACGAGTTTTGTACTGCCAATGCGACCTGCGAGAAGGTCAGACCGTATTCACGTAGCTTATCTTCAGAGACTTCGATAGCGATTTCATAATCGCGCACCCCAGTGACTTTGGCGCGGGTCACGGCGGGTAGCTGGGTTAAATCGTCACGAACCGATTTCGCCAACTCTTTCATATCGTGCAATGTCATATCGCCATAGACAGAGACCCAAATAACGTTATTCTCGGGCTTAATCTGATAAATATTAGGTTTTTCGATGTTAACTGGAAAAGTAGAAATAGCATCTAATCTCAGTTTGGCTTCATCGAGTACCGCTTGCACTTCGTAACCGTCTTCGACTTCAATCGTGATTGAACCTACCCCTTCGCTAGCAACAGAAGTCACCTTCTTGATGCCGTTGATATCTTGGATGGCTTCTTCAATCTTAATGTTAATACCTTCTTCTATTTCCTGTGGCGCAGCGCCAGGATAGGCGACAGAAATATTCAGTAAATTGAGCTCAAAAGAAGGGAACACCTCTTTATTGATTAAAACCGTACTAAATAAACCGCCGATGAGCAGTACCCACATTAGTAGGTTGGCGGCCACACTGTTGCGGGCGAACCACGCTAAGATGCCTTTTTGAGTGTCCATCATTTAACCTCTGTGGCCGCAATACTCGGTTCAGGCGAGTCTTCTGCTTGCGTTTTAGTGGGCAGTGCCGCTTCGCCTAATACTTTGACCAACTGACCGTTTGCCATGTTACTAAACTGGGTCGTTGCTACGCGTTCACCCGTTTTTAAACTGTCCTTAATAAACACGTTTTCGAGATCGCTACGGACAACATTCACATGGCGTATTTCAACGATATTTTTATCATTTACGAGAACGACTTGGTCGTTACGGACCACATAGCGTGGTAATTTGACTATGCCATCGACAGTGCGGCCTTTAATGATGGCATTAACAAAGCCGCCGTATTTCAGCGGTAAGCTACCGGCTACTTTGTTGGCGCGTAAATACGGATCTTTTATTTCTGCCACTAAATACACCATGCGATTTTCAGCATCAATCACGCCTTCGCTACGGATAATATTGCCTTGCCAGGTATTGTTTTTTCCAGCTAATGAGGCGCTTAGTGTCACTTCGGTATCGGGATTGTCAACTGATTCTAGGTAGGCTAAATCATCATTAGAAATCGGTAAGCGGATTTCGGCAACGCTGGTATCGTAAAGCTCACCTAAATTAGTGCCTAAGCTAACATACTGACCTAAATCGACATTTCTTGCCTTAATGATGCCATCAAAGGGGGCGCGGATAACGGTACGTTCAAGATTACGTTGGGCACGTGCCAGTGCAGCTTGGGCATATTTTACGTTGGCTTGTTCTTTTTTGAGTTGCGGAATACGTAAACCCAACTCTGGGGGTAAGCCTTTGTCGTAGCCTTTAAATTCAATTTTAGCGACTTCACCACGGGCAATTTCTTCGTTAAGTGCGGCAGTCGCTTGTGCTAATGTTGCATCAGCCTGCATTAAGTCGGCTTCGTAATCTGAGGGTTCAATTTGGGCCAATTGTTCCCCTTTTTTAACTATGCCACCCGCAACAAAGTCAGGGGAAATGGTCAGTAATCTGCCTTGAACTTCGGTCACCAATTGGGTTTTATATTTAGGGGTAACCACACCGTAAGAGGGTAGATTGAGTGATACGGTTTGTTGAGTCACCTGAAGGACATCGACAATGGGAACGGGTATCTCTTCAGCTTTTTGTTCTGGCGCCCCCTTAGTTTGCATTAATAAGGCTGCGCCAAAGACAAACAGCAGCAGAATAAAAAAAGGAGATAATCTCCTTAATAAGGTCTTCATCATATGATCGTTACATCCATGCTAATCGCGTAATGGGGTTAAAGTATCAGAGTCGGCCACGGCAATAAATTTATTTTTGTAAATAATATGTGTCTAAAAATAATATTGTGAAATCTAATGCTTAGCTGTGTACGTTGATTGATGGCAGTAAGATCAATGTGGTGAGAGGCTAGGGTTTGTTTTTAGTTAACAAAAAGTGCTTTAATTGTCTATTTGCAAACTCTATTAAGCCGATAAAGGATCATTTTTAGGAAGGGTTTGTGGTTGGTTTCACTGTCATCTTTATTTTGATGATGAGGAGTATATGTAGAATTTAAAAGTGACTAACTGTTATTAGGAATAATGCCTATAAAAAAAGCCGCTATTGCGACTTTTTATAGAGCTAAAAAATGAATTACTTATTCTTTTTTCTAGCAATCTTACTGGCTTTTTTAGCCGCTTCTTTCTTGCTGGTTTTCTTTGCAGCTTCTTTCGCTTTCACTTTGGCTTTTTTCTTACCCGGGGTGCGCGCTTCTTTATTCTTTGGACGCAGCTCTTCGATCACACGGCGTTTCAACGGTTGCTCGATATAACGCTCGATTTTACCTACGATACGCATGTCGTGGGCTTCGGCAAGCGAAATGGCAGTTCCTTTTGCGCCAGCACGGCCAGTACGGCCAATACGGTGAATATAAGTATCGGCAGAGCGCGGCATATCAAAGTTGATTACATGGGTGATATCGTCGACATCAATACCGCGAGCAGCCACGTCGGTCGCCAGTAATACGTTAACTTCACCTTTAGTAAAACGGCTCAAGGCTTGGAAACGTTTCTTTTGCTCCATATCGCCACGCATGAAGGCGCAGGGAATGCCTGCTTTGAGTAACAGACCATCTAGGCTAGAAACGAGCTCACGCGTTTTCACGAATACGATAGTACGTTTAACATCTTCTTGGCGCAGCAAATGACACAGCAGTTCAAACTTATGATCTTTATCGTCAGCTAAGTGGATCCATTGGTGGATTTTAGCTTTTTCGCTACGTGGGGCTTCAACATCGATTTCAATCGGGTTGTTGAGCACTTCACGGGCAAAACGTTGCACGCCGCCGCCTTCTAAGGTGGCAGAGAACAGCATATTCTGTTTGCGGCCTTGGGCTTCAATCGCAATCGCTTGCACAACCGAAGAGAATCCCATATCCAACATGCGGTCAGCTTCGTCGATAATTAGAATATCGACTTCTTGAGCGTTGAAATTACCCTTGTCGAGGTATTCCATCAAACGGCCTGGGGTTGCAACCAGGATATCAACGTTGCCGGCTAAGGCTTCTTCTTGTGGTCCGTAAGGCACACCACCTGTGACAATCGCGATATCTAAATCTTGGCCGGTGGCTAAGTGACATGCATAGCGATGAATTTGGCTGGCTAACTCACGAGTTGGCGTGAGGATAAGGATGCGCGCTTGCCCTGCAAAACGACGAGGGAAGTCAATTAAATGCTGCAGTGAAGGCAGTAAAAAGCTCGCGGTTTTACCAGTTCCTGTCGGGGCGCGCGCCAGAATATCTCTTTGCTCTAAGGCATAAGGGATAGTTTCTTGCTGAATAGTGGTGGGTGAATGATGCCCCATGGCATTAAGCGACTCTAATAAGCTAGGGTCAAGCTGGAAATCTTCAAATTGCATGCGCAGCGTCTCGACGGATAATAGCGCAGCATTATAAAGCTTATAGCGGTTAACTTAAATGACTTACTCTAGATCTCCGGTGTTTATCTTCTCAGTCAATAACGTTTTATGGTGATAGGCATAAGTTAATTGCTTTTAGGTCAATGTATTAGCATTTAATTTATCGAAAATTGGGCCTTTCGTTAAGTTTGTCAAACTTAACGGCCTTTACTTAAAATATCAGGGCTGGGCTCCAGATCAGTATTTAAGGTAAAAATCTCGTATTAATTTCACCATGGTTTGGGTGTATTGGCCTGAAAGTTCTCGAATAGTGATGTCACTGATCCTCGGGGCAATTTGTGGGTGAGTGTTGTGTGCAAGTACGCAAAGTACTCGATTGGCACTTTTCCCTACAACGCTGATGAGGTCAGTTATTTCAATCAAGCAGAGCTGTGAGTGGCCTAAACAATCATTGAAACGCGCCATGCTCTGCATTGGCAATATCAGGCTCGCGTTCCCTTGCGGTGCTAGGCACACATGAATGGCATCGAGTAGTGCGGTAAAATTTAAGCTATCAGTGTGACGGGCCATCGCGCGCTGGGATTGTATCGCTTGTGTGCCTTGCTCAAAATAGGGCGGATTACAAATGATATGCTCAAACTCTCCTTGATATTCAATCTGTTGGCAAAAGTCTTGTATGCTGCTATTCACTAACGTCAGTCGATTAACCCATGGGCTATTACTAAAGTTATGTTGGCAAGCATGGGCGGCACTTGCGTCTAACTCAACTGCGGTAATGTGTGCTTGGCTGCGCTGCGCGGCCATTAAACTAAGTAAGCCACTACCGGCGCCAATATCTAAGACAGTTTTTGCTGTGGTCAGTTGAGCCCACGCACCTAGGACGACACTGTCTGTGCCAACGGCCATGCCGCAATTCATGTCGTCGATATGGAATTGTTTAAAAGTAAATGCCATTGATAGTTTGCTTTGCCGTTGGAGTGTGATGAACATTCGATAGGGAATGGGCATTATTCTAAAGCCTGCCTTGGGCTTTTAGCTACCGCTTTTAAACAAATGCAAAGACTTGAGCGGTATAACCCCTGCTGCAGAGGGAGCTCATTATTACCCTAATAATCCAGATTTCACTTAATTAACGCTTTAATTTATTGCCTCGATAACCTGTAGTTAGCAGTACATTAGCATTATTTTGCCTTTTTTAGCTGCCAAGCCTAGTTATCTTGCATTAGCGTTACAAGTTTGGTATTAGTTTCGCCCCCATTTTTAATCACTTTATTGGTTAACGGATAGGTAAACGAGTTTTGTGGTGAATAAATAGGCGGGAATGCCATATTTAGTTTCATTATTGTTTATTAACTCGGCAGATATTAAACATATTTACCACGGAAATGTGTAAACATAGATTTGCACTCCGGATGGGCTTTGTTTTAGCTATGGCTAATCGACACATAATCACTTAAGTTTGTAAAAAAACAATAAGACAAGATGGGGCTTCCAGTGCAAGACAATCACATGAGTATCGGGGATACATTAGGCTTAGGTTTTATGACCTTTGCATTTTTTTTAGGGGCGGGTAATTTAATATTTCCGCCGTTTGCTGGCATGTTAGCGGGCGATAATATGCCCCTCGCTATGCTGGGTTTTTTAATTACCGCCGTAGGTTTACCTTTAGTTGGACTGATTGCTGTCGCTAAGGCTCAAGGTAAGGTTATGGCTATGCTGCCTGTATTTGCAGCAACAACATTAGCTGTGGCGATTTATATTATTATTGGCCCAGCCTTTGCTGCGCCGCGTACTGGTTTAGTGGCCTATGAAATTGGGGCTAAGCCTTTTATTGATAACACTACCGCCACATTTTTACTCGGTAGTTTAGAACTCAATCTGTCGCAGTTGCTGTATACCTTGTGTTTCTTCGCTGTCACTATGCTATTAGCACTTTTCCCTGGAAAACTGCTCGATAGTGTCGGTAAAGTATTAACGCCTATTTTATTAATCTTGTTAGTTGGATTGGCTGCATCTGTGATGTTTTTACCCGCATCTGAAGTTGGTCAAGCCATGGGGGATTATCAGCAACATCCGCTAACCAAAGGTATTTTGGAAGGCTATAACACTATGGATACGCTCGCGTCCTTGATGTTTGGTATGTTGATTATCGATATTCTGCGAAAAAAGGGCATATCAGAGCCGAGCGCCCAAACTCGATACCTGATGCGCGCTGCCTTTATTGCCGCCGCGGGTTTAGCCTTCGTTTATGTGTCGTTGTTCTTTTTGGGTGCAACCGCAGGTGATATCGCGATTGGCGCTAAAAACGGTGGCGAAATTTTAACAAGCTATGTCACACGTGAATTTGGCGATTTAGGTTCAGTCTTACTTTCTACCGTAGTGACTTTAGCGTGTTTAACCACAGCCGTTGGCCTTGTGAGTGCTTGCTCTGAGTTCTTTAATGAACTGATGCCAAAATTGTCTTACCGTTTTCTGGTGATCTTCTTAAGCGTGATCTGCGCTGTGATCGCTAACGTGGGTCTTACGCAGCTTATTGCCATCAGTATTCCTGTGTTGATGACCATTTATCCGGTGGCAATTGCCTTAGTTGTTATCACTTTCCTGACGGCTTATTTTGCTAATCCGCAGTTTGCGCACCGTGCAGTATTGAGCGTGGCGTTACTGTTTGGTATTTTTGATGGTCTGAAAGTGGCTGCGAGCAGTCTAACGGGTGCTGACGGTCAAGCGGTTAATGTTATGGCGCAAGGATTTATTCACATTGTTGATGCTATGTCTCCGGTGCTGTCATTGCTGCCACTCTATGAAGAAGGCATGGCTTGGTTATTACCGACCATTGCGACGATTGCACTGTGTTTAGTGTTCGGTCGTGGTCGTGATCAAACAGCTGCAGCCTAGGTTTTGCATTTGAGTTCTCGTCTTTATGCTTAACTCAGTTAAGCTTATGCAGGCTTAGACATATTTAAATTAATATCAACGGCGTATCATTTGATTACGCCGTTTTTTTATGGAGTATTTGTGCCTAAGACATATCAGCCCGACCCGCTCATTGATGTTTTTCTTGATGATCTCTGGTCAAGCAAGGGACTGAGTGACAACACCTTGTCGGCCTATCGTACTGACCTGCGCCATTTTGAACGTTATCAAATTCAACAAGGGGTTGAGTTACTCGCGGTTTCTCAAGCTGATATTCGGGCGTATTTAGCCTTTAGGGTTGAACAGAATTTTGCGCGTACCAGTAGTGCTCGGCTACTCAGTAGTTTACGGCGTTTCTATAGCTACCTTATACAGACTAAGCACATCACGACGGATCCATTGGCATTAATCGAGTCGCCCAAATTAACCCGTCATTTACCTGATTCATTGAGTGAATCGCAGGTTGACCGTTTGTTGTCTGAGCCCAATGTAGAAGATGCCGTTGAGTGTCGCGATAAGGCAATGTTGGAGCTGTTATATGCCACAGGTTTAAGGGTGAGTGAACTCGTTGGCCTGACGATGGAGCAAATGAGCCTGCGCCAAGGCTTAGTGCGGATTGTCGGTAAGGGCGGTAAAGAACGCCTGGTGCCATTAGGTGAGTTAGCTGTTACTGAAGTAGAGATCTATATGAAGTTTGCTCGCCAAGAACTGCTCGGTAATAAACAATCCGATGTGGTGTTCCCGTCCAAACGCGGGCAGATGATGACGCGGCAAACCTTTTGGCATCGAATCAAGCTATACGCTCTGCGCGCTGGGATTGAGAGCGCATTGTCACCGCATACATTGCGGCACGCTTTTGCCACTCATTTGCTCAATCACGGTGCCGATCTGCGGGTGGTGCAATTGTTGTTAGGTCATAGCGATTTGTCGACAACACAAATTTATACCCATGTGGCGCGGGCAAGATTGCAGGAATTACATCAACAGCACCATCCTAGAGGTTAGTAAAGGATTTAGTTACAGCATAAATTTGCTTTCCGTACGGCTTGCCTGTAACTTTTCGCCCCCATAGAGGGTCTATTTAGTATATCGAATTTGAACGACCTCAAAATCTCCTCGTAGAGACTCAATTTATAGGATGCCCCATGAAGTTAACCCGAGCATTATCTTTAATATTTGCCCTTGTTGTTGCGCCTCTTGTTAACGCTGCAACGGCGACCTCGCCAGATACCGCGGCGATTAAGCAAAAACTGACCGAGACGTTAGATGTTGAAGTCATTTCTATGCAGGACTCACCTATTGACGGTTTGTATCAAGCTATGACCAACCGCGGCGTACTTTATATCACTCGTGATGGTTCAAAACTGTTTCACGGCAGCGTATATGACTTAGATAAAGGCATGAAAAACTTAACCGAAGCCGCATTAGCTGGCCCACGTTTAGAAATGATGAAGCCGCTTGAAGATAATATGTTGGTTTATAAAGCCAAAAACGAAAAATACGTCGTCACGGTTTTTACTGACGTTAGCTGTGGCTATTGCCGCAAATTGCACAGCCAAATGGATGAATATAATAAGCTAGGTATTACCGTGCGCTATTTAGCCTTCCCGCGTGCGGGTGTGCCTTCAGCTAATGCCGACGAGATGCAGGCAATTTGGTGCGCTAAAGATCCTTTAAAAGCCATGACTGATGCCAAAGCGGGTAGCAAAGTCGTCGCGGCTACATGTGATGCTAAGATTGCTGAGCAGTATGCTTTAGGGGCAACATTTGGTGTTAATGGCACGCCCGCAATAGTGCTAGAAGACGGTAACATGATCCCAGGTTATCAACCCCCTGCAGACTTATTGCGCACCTTAGAAGCGCGTCAATAATACTCAAATAAGTAAAATTTATCCCACGAAAGGTGAGCTTAACGCTCACCTTTTTGTTATCTTATCGCCACGATTTCCTCAGAGTTTGAGTCCCTTGATCCATAAGATAGTCCGTCGCCAAACCGTTGATGATAGCCATTTACCCGCTCATCTTTCGCCGCTATTAAGACAGCTTTATGCTCGCCGCGGCGCGCTAACTCACGAGTGTGAACTTGCTCTAAAGGGGTTGTTAAGGCCTGAAACCATGAAAGGTTTGGCTGAGTCCGCGGCGCTGATCGCCGATGCCATGCAGGCTAATAAATCGATTTTAATTGTCGGTGATTTTGATGCCGACGGCGCAACCTCGACCAGCGTGTGCATGTTGGCGCTGCGGATGATGGGCGCTACCAAAGTGGACTATTTAATTCCTAATCGCTTTGATTACGGTTACGGCTTAAGCCCTGAAATTGTTGCTGTAGCGGCGACTAAACAAGCCGAAATGTTGATTACGGTCGATAACGGTATTTCATCCATTGATGGCGTAGCAGCGGCCAAAGCCTTTGGCATGCAAGTGGTGATTACTGACCATCATTTACCCGGACATGAATTACCTAATGCCGATGCAATCGTCAATCCGAATCAACCCGGTTGTTCATTTGCCAGTAAATCGATTGCTGGCGTCGGGGTGGCTTTTTATTTGATGACGGCGTTAAGAGCTGAACTGCGAGCGCGAAACTGGTATCAAACGCGCGGTATTGCTGAGCCTAATTTAGGCACTTTGCTCGATATCGTTGCCCTTGGCACCGTTGCCGATGTGGTGTCACTTGATGCCAATAATCGTATTTTGGTCGAAGCGGGTTTGCAGCGTGTGCGCGCGGGGCGCTGCCGAGTGGGAATTACGGCATTGCTTGAAGTGGCGAAGCGAAATCCTGCGCGCATCGTTGCATCCGACTTTGGTTTTGCCGTAGGGCCAAGACTTAATGCCGCAGGTCGGCTGGATGAAATGGCACTCGGCGTAGAAACACTACTTTGCGAAGACATGATGCTGGCACGCCGCATGGCCGCAGAGCTTGACGGTTTAAACCAAGAGCGGCGTGAGCTTGAAGTGGGTATGCAGCAAGAGGCATTGAAAAGTCTCGAGCAATTAAAGCTCAACGAAGCCGAGTTACCGTGGGGCATCGCTTTATTTCAAGAAGATTGGCATCAAGGCGTGATTGGTATTTTAGCCTCGCGCATTAAAGATAAATACCACCGACCGGTCATCGCCTTTGCCGATGCGGGCAACTGTGAAATTAAAGGCTCGGCGCGCTCGATTAAAGGGCTGCATATGCGTGACTTACTTGAACTGGTGAACACGCGTAACCCTGGGCTGATTATCAAGTTTGGCGGCCATGCGATGGCGGCGGGTTTATCACTTAAAGCCGGCAGTTTTGCTACATTTGCCAAAGCCTATGATGATGCGGTGCGTGAACAGCTTAAAGCGGAGTTATTAACCGGCGAGTTTTGGTCCGATGGTGAACTCACTCCAACAGAGTTGAATCTGGAGATGGCGCAGTTACTGCGCAATGCTGGACCTTGGGGACAAGCCTTCGAGGAGCCGCTATTTGATGGTTACTTTACGATTGTGCAACAACGCCTTGTCGGTGAGCGTCACCTTAAGTTGGTGCTTGAAACTCAATGCGGCACTGTGATGCTCGATGCGATTGCTTTTAATGTGGATTTGCACACATGGCCCGATGCAACTATTCGCCACGCCCGTATTGTTTATAAACTTGATGTGAATGAGTATCGCGGTAACTTCTCGTTGCAACTCATGGTTGAGCAAATTGAAGCTATGTAGCTACTCGCATGCTGTATCACTTGACTATAAACACACGGTCAGATCACTGAATTCATCATACTTTCGTGGCGGGCGGAGTTAAATTCGGGCATTAGCATTTAATTGTTCTTTGGTGTAATTGAATAGATATAAAAATAGCCAGCAATGCTGGCTATTTTATTGGGTTATCTCAAAGCGTATCGCAGATTAAGCTGCTTTGGTCTCAGCGGTTTCTTCATCGCTGTGGCGAATTAAGTAATCAAATGCGCCCAATGATGCATTTGCGCCGCTGCCCATGGCAATAATAATTTGCTTGAAAGGGGAGTCAGTCACATCACCTGCAGCAAAAATACCTGGAACAGAAGTTTGCCCGCGTGCATCAACAATAATTTCACCTCTTGGGGTTAAATCAATGGTGCCTTTCAACCATTCCGCATTGGGTACTAAACCAATTTGTACGAAGATACCGGCCAATACTACATGGTGACTGTCACCTGTTACTCTGTCTGTGTAGTTCAGGCCATTCACTCGGGTACCATCGCCAGTCACTTCAGTGGTCATCGCCTGGGTAATAATAGTAATGTTACCCATAGACGCCGCTTTACGTTGCAGTACATCATCGGCGCGTAGAGTTTTATCAAACTCCAGTACCGTTACGTGCTCGACAATATTCGCTAAATCGATAGCAGCTTCGATACCTGAGTTACCGCCGCCAATCACAGCTACGCGTTTGCCTTTAAATAACGGGCCATCGCAATGTGGGCAATAAGCCACGCCTTTACCGCGGTATTCTTTCTCTCCGGGGACGTTCATTTCACGCCAGCGGGCACCTGTGGCCAATAATATAGTACGGCTACGTAATTTAGCACCGCTTGCTAATTCAAGTTCAAACAAACCGTCAGTGCCTAACGAAACGGCTTTCTGGTTGTCCATGATATCGACTTCATAATCTCGCACATGGGCTTCAAGGTTTGCCACAAGCTTTGGACCTTCAGTCGATTTGACTGATATAAAGTTTTCAATACCTACAGTTTCAGCGACTTGTCCGCCAAACTTGTCGGCAACAATACCAGTACGTAAGCCTTTACGCGCCGCATAAATAGCCGCTGCTGCGCCCGCTGGGCCACCGCCAACCACTAATACTTCAAACGGGGCTTTTTCTGCAATTTCATCGGCTTTACGGCTGGCGGCATTGGTGTCGAGTTTATTTAAAATCTCACCAATACTGATTCGACCTGCGGCAAACACTTCGCCGTTTAAGTAGACAGATGGTACAGCCATGATGTTGCGGCTATTCACTTCGTCTTGGAACAAAGCACCGTCGATCATCACGTTGGTGATATTCGGGTTAATGGCCGCCATCATATTCAGTGCCTGAATGACATCAGGGCAGTTTTGACAGGTCAGAGATACGTAAGTCTCAAAGGCATATTTGCCGGGCAGATCGCGGATCTGCTGGATAATCTCATCGCTGAGTTTAATTGGGTGTCCACCTGTGTGCAGTAAGGCCAGCACAAGTGACGTAAATTCGTGACCCATAGGCAGACCAGCAAAACTAATTTGCGTATTAATCTGTGGGTTTATCACTGTCATTGCTGGGGTGCGTACGCCCTGAATTTCTTTCAGGCTCACCAAAGAAGAAAGGCTGACAATGTCTTGCGCTAAACTTTTTAATTCTTGAGATTTTTTAGACTCGTCTGCAGATACGACAAGTTCAACTGGTCTCTTGAGGTTTTGCAGATAGGTTTGCAGTTGATTTTTTAAATTCGCATCTAACATGTGATGACTCCAAAATGACTTAAAAGGGAGATATATAGAGCGCCAGTCTAGGCCCATGCAGGGAAGGGCTTAGTCCTTTGCAATGTGGCGTTGCAGTTTCGGGGTGCAACGCCACTTAACTCAGGATGCTAGACTGGCGGGGGTGACGCTTTGCAGACTAAATTAGATTTTGCCAACTAGGTCTAAAGATGGTGCTAATGTTTCGTCACCTGGTTGCCATTTAGCTGGGCAAACTTCGCCATCGTGAGTCGCAACATATTGAGCTGCTTGAATTTTACGAACTAGCTCTTGAGCGCTACGGCCTATGCCTAAATCGTGAACTTCGCTGACCTTGATTTGGCCTTCTGGGTTAATCACGAACGTACCACGTAGTGCTAAACCGTCTTCTTCAATCATCACGCCGAAGTTACGGCTGATAGTGCCTGTTGGGTCAGCCAGCATTGGGAAGTTGATCTTCTTGATGGTGTCTGACGTGTCATGCCATGCTTTGTGGGTGAAGTGCGTGTCAGTAGAGACTGAGTAAACTTCAACACCCATACCTTGTAGCTTTTCGTAGTAATCAGCCATGTCGCCTAATTCAGTTGGGCAAACAAAGGTAAAATCAGCTGGGTAGAAGAATACTACTGACCATTTACCTAACAGGTCTTGCTCAGTGACTGGAACGAACTCACCATTGTGAAACGCAGTGGCTTTGAATGGTTTGATTGTGCTGTTGATAATTGATTGAGTCATTTTTATGCTTCCATATAGTTGATGATTGCTTAAGTTCATAACGAGGACGTTTGCTTACGTCCTGTCGATGTGAAGCATATTACCGACTCGCTAATAATTAAGATAACGGATAAAAACTATCATTCTAATCGGTTTAGCAGAATGCAAGTGAGATCTGGTCGGATTCAATCGGTTTACCAAGCCCACAGCGGGTTTGGAGTGATTGGGGTTTGCTCAGGGTTTTAGGTGAGTGCTTATCTGCGAATGATTTGGGATAAATTTCAGGTATAAAAAAGGGATATCTATGATATCCCTTCAAAAATAAATTCAATTAGAACAAGAAAATTTTACAAATGCTTAGGTGCTGGCAAGCTAACTGTGGGTTATTTAAGCTTAGGCTGAGTTAACCAAGTGCTGAGCAAGCGCACGCCGTAACCTGTGGCGCCCGCAGGCACTACGGCGGTATCGGTGGCGGTTAACGCATTACCGGCGATATCCAAATGTGCCCAAGGTTGTTCGCCCGCAAAGCGTTTTAAGAACATGGCCGCAGAGGAAGCGCCCGCACTTCCTTCTTTACCAGTATTTTTTAGATCCGCGATCGTGGATTTAAGCTCATCAGCGTAAGCTTGATCTAACGGTAAACGCCATACTTTTTCATCAACCTGTTGTCCAGCATAGGTTAACTCTTTAACTAAGGTCTCTGAATCGGTAAACAATCCCGCATATACGCTGCCAAGCGCCCCGACTTTAGAGCCAGTTAACGTCGCGACATCAATGATAATTGAAGGTTTGTAGTGTTCTCTGGCATACCAGAGGCCATCGGCCAGCACTAAGCGACCTTCGGCATCGGTATTAAGCACTTCAACGGTGAGCCCTTGAGCCGTTTTAATCACGTCCCCTGGGATCATTGCGTGGCCAGAGATCATGTTCTCTGCCATCGGCATAATCGCGACTACGTTGACTGGCGCCTTTTGGAGTGCCATGGCTTTAATGGTGCCAAGCACAGTGGCTGCGCCCGCCATGTCTGACTTCATCCGAGCGATTGAAGTGCCTGTCGCCTTAATGTTGTAACCGCCTGAGTCGAAGGTGATGCCTTTACCGACCAGTGCGATTGGCGCGTCTTTGCTGCCCGGCCAATGGGCCACCACTAACTTAGGTGGGCGTTCGCTGCCTTTACCCACCGCAGCTAAAGCGCCTAGTTGCAAACGTTCAATATCTTTGGTTTCTAATACTGTGACTTTAACACCGAGGGATTTAAGTTTTCTCGCCTCATTGGCAAAGCTGTCGGGATACATAATGCCCGCAGGCGCGTTGGTTAAATCGCGGGCTAAAAACACACCTCCTTCAATCGCTTGTAAGTTTTTATGGTGTTTCTGGTTGGCGCTTAAATCATCGACGGCAATTTGATAGTTTTTTTGCTTATGAGTGCTGGCTTTAAACTGAGTGTAACGGTAGCTACGTAGCTCAATACCATGGGCAAGCTCAGCAGCAAATAGTGGCGCGGCCGTTAAGCCTTGGGTCAGTATGCGCACCGTGGCCTGGGGAACGGTATCGAGCTTTGCGGCAATATTGCCACCAATAGTATTAATAACACCTGGGGTTAAGATTTTTGTATCGCCAATGCCGACCAGTAATATTCGTTTAGCATCGATTTCGCTTGGTACTAAAATCTCGAGGGTTTCTCCCTGCTTACCGGAAAAAATATTATCCGCCGTTGCTAGGTTTAATTGATCTTGGGTCGACTGAGGTAAAAAGTCGATCCCATAGGTAGTGGAGTTAGCGCTTTGAAATAGCACTAATGTATCTGAATTCAGTGAGCTGCGAGTGTCAAAACTAAAACTTTCGGCGTTAGCATTGAGAGGATTAAGGCACGCCAGAGCCATAACGCTTAACATTAATTTATTATTATTTTTCATGGTGACAGCTCATATCATGGAAGTGTGAGAAGAATATCAAAGCTCAGCCTTAGGGTTAACTAATTTACGCTATTTTGCTGATATTAGTATTAAATCCAAGGCCCAAAGCGTGTCAGTGATCGCTCAAGGGCAAAACCCAATTGTTGCGATAAAGATTGAGCACTACTTTTAAGTGCCGAGGTGCCTAAAAGCTGTGGCGATTGGCTCGCAAAAATCACCCAATTACCGCCGCCTGTGAGACAAGCGTTCACATGCGCAAAGTGTTGTTGTAAGTCAGCTAATAATTCGCGATTTTGGCTATGTTCTTTCCAGCAGTTCAGCACTAAATACCCATTGGGTTTGATAAGGTTAGTGCACTGCTCAAGGAATATTGGTGAAAGCTGCCCTGTTTCAACGCCTTTGGCTGTGTAAATATCGGCAAAAATCACATCGACTTTTTTATGATCGCCAGCAGCTAAAAAAGCAATAGCATCATCATTGATAAGATTGAGCTTTTTACCTATCGGCAGCTGAAAATAGCGCTTAGCTAACTCGATAACTGCTGGGCGTAATTCCACTGCGGTTAACTTTATCGCCGCGTCGAAATTGCGCAGTGAGTGAATAATTGAGCCGCCGCCTAAACCTAAAACAATAGCGCTCTTGGGCTTACAAAACAGTAAAACCAACAACATGGCTTGCACATAAGTGTGCTGGGGAATATGGGGCGCCGCCTTGAGGATCTTACTCTGCTCATCGTTATCCCCAAAGGACAGGATCCGTGAGTTGTCATAGTCGATTACGCGAATTGGGCCTAATTCATCTTGAGTTTCATATAAGAGGGTAGAATCAACCATATTGAATCAAATACTCGGTTTTGCTGCATGGCTTGTTTGCGTGTGCTATAACTCAGCGCGCAAAAAAGTTAGAATTCAGACAGTTTAGTTAATTGAGCGGCTATTATGACAAATCAAATCCTGCTTGCCTGTATTTATCTTGCAGTGTTTCTCTTTTTACAGCGTGCATTAACCCATTGGGTGCGCAAACTTGCGCAAATAAAGCAGGTGAGTGTAACGCGCACCAGTTTAGTCACGCGGTTTATCTCTTATGTGATGTTCTTTATTACACTATCACTGATGGCGGTCTCTTTAGGGCTTGGCTATCAGGATGTATCGCTATTTGTTTCCTCTGCTTTTGCGGTCATGGGCGTGGCGTTAGTGGCGCAGTGGTCAATATTAAGTAACTTAACGGCAGGTGTACTGATTTTCTTTGTATTCCCTTACCGCATAGGTGAACGTATTAAGGTGGTTGATAAGGATGAGGACATCAGCGGCGTTATTGTTGAAATCGCTTTATTCCATGTACTCATCCACCGCGATAACGGCGATATGGTGACTTACCCTAATAACTTGATGTTGCAAAAGGCAGTACTAAAGCTAGCCGATCAAACTCCATTAGCTCAGCGGCAAGCTCAGTCCGACAGTAAAAAACGCTTTGATCCAGAATAACCGGCAATCTTTCGCATATCTTGATAGTGTATCTACCTCGCTGTGAATGTGTGAACTTGCCTTGATTCATAATATGAGGTTGAGCTCATCAGTTATGACCTTCACCTTTATACCTACTTCTTCTACTTCCTCTTCTTTACATAGCTAGTTATCCAATGATGAAGTCATAACGTGCGTTTGGCTCATCCATGTCACTTTCTTTGACATGGCCTGTTTGCAGTATGACAAATGCCGACTTAAATTGATTCACAGGCATTAAATAGCGGTTTTATCCCAAATAGTATTACTCATAGCTACATGACTTGAGTCATCAACGCACTTATTCGCCATTATTAATAAGCCACAGTTGCTGGTTTTGTGGATAAGTCTGGGGGTAAGCGGTGGGTAGGGTGTGGCTAGTGTAGATATCGGTAATTAATGGCTAATTTAGCGAAAAAAGCCCTTGCACAAAATCTCCTGCTGCCTATAATGCGCATCCACTGACACGGCAGACAGCGAAAGCTAGCTGGCGAGTTGGATTGAATTGAGCAGGTTACTCTCTGTTGAGAATGGCACTTAATTCAACAGCAGCAAGAAGTTGTAAAAAACTCCTTGACGCGAAACGGGAAATGCGTAGAATACGCAGCCCTAGCCACCTGGAAGCATTCGATGCTCAGTGTGGTACTCAAGTTCTCTAATGAGATTGAGTTGCTCTTTAACAATATAAAACAAGAAATCTGTGTGGACACTC
>NZ_JBOZPB010000032.1:0-38366 GCF_050848685.1 Shewanella sp. MF08487 | reverse complement strand
TAACTGTACCCGCGAATTACGTAATTCGCGGGTACAGTTATAATTTGGAAGCGGGTACAGTTATGTAACTAGAAGCGGGTACAGTTGCATTGATGGATGCGGGTACAGTTACGCGATATTGGTTGCGGGTTCAGTTGTTTTATTTGTTGCTTTTGCTTATAGTTGCGGGTACAGTTAACGGGTATTTATTAAACATTGGAGATTGTCATGAGCACATCATTAAACAGAGTAAAAGAAGTTGTTGATAAGGTCAGGCACATACAAGAAGAAGCAGAGCAAAAGGCAGAAGGAGCCGCTAAGTACATCACTGATAGATGTAATACTATCGCCAAGGATGAACATGGCCGTCTCAATGTTATTGTCGATAATAAAACCGGTGAGTTGATTAGCCAGCCTGTCTGTTCTTATCGTTACTATTCTAAATTGATGGAAGACTACCGCAATGGTGTAAAGGCTTTAGGGTTTAAGCACCATGCTATAGAAAGGCATGTAAGTGCTTTTATTAAAAAGTATTATTCTAAATATCCAGACTTAGAAAAGCAGCTAAACCCAAGCCTGCCCATTGAGACTTTAAGAGAAAACCTTATCCTATTAAGGTCCAGCTCCATCACTGGCTCAGACTTCCGCAAAGACCTTTTAAAGCTAAAGATTGAACACCATGCCTTTTATATGTTTGAACCAAAAGGCGCTATCAAGGATTGGATTAGCGACGATAGCAAGAAGCAATTAGAGAAGAAATTGCACAGTCAAATCCTAGTCAATCCTGACTGGATAAAAAAACTATCACGCGATTTATTAACCAAAATTGACCCGTCTGTAAGTGACCTATGCATAGGCATAGCCATAGCCACTGGACGACGACTCACTGAGATCATGAAAACAGCTAGCTTTAAGGCTGTCGCAGAATCCACAATATTATTCTCCGGTCAGCTAAAAACAAAAAACCGCCATCTTTTTGAAGAAGTGAAACCTTACAAGATCCCCTCGATGATTGAGGCTGATATTGTTGTAAAAGCCCTATCTTTATTGAGAAAGGCTACAGGAAAGGACCAGCTAAGATATAAGAACGTGCTAGGTGAAACCGTCGAAAGTACAGTTGATGCAGGCGACATAAAGGACTATTACCATAACCGCGCAGTGCACAAGAAATATGAAAGCACCATGAATCGGGCGGTTAGATCATTGCTCAATAATGGCCACTTTAAGCTCAAAGACTGCAGGGCGCTTTATACCGAAGTAACCAAAGAGGAACATGCTAAAAGTGGCGAGGCCCCATCTGCTTACCGCCATCGTGTCCTGGGCCATTCTCTAATGGAAACCCAGATGCACTATGAGGCTTTTCAATTAGACCGAACAATTGCATCTATCAAGCTGTGCGAAATTGATGATGATGGCGAACCGATGACAGACCAGCAAAAAGCGCTGGCAGATTATCTGGGTAAAGCCGATGCGGACGTCAAAGGCTATGTGCGAGCCCCTAAGATTGCGATCATGCATGAGTGGTTAAAGAATGAAGTGGCTAATGGCCTTAAATTAGAACAAATAACACCATCTTACATTCGCCGGTACTGCTTGTTCGACGGTAAACAATTAAACCTTAATACCATCAAGACCTACGTTAATGAATTTATTCAGCTAGATAAATTTGAACTACCAAAAGCTAAACCTAAAAAGCCTGATAACAAAAAGGCTCGGGAGATTTTTGAGCTTGAAGAACGTATTGAGGAAATCAATACCAGGACCGTGGAGATCAATGATGAGTGCAATGATTTGGAAGAAGAACGTGACGAAATCGAACTCCGGTTATCAACCATTGACGACGAAGAAGAACAACTCAACGCTGAACTTGATGTAATCAAAGAGGAACTTGAAGAACTAGAGGACCAATTGGAAGTGCTGCAGGCAGAGTTAGAAGCAGAAGATAACCAGGATGCAGACGAAGAAAGTGACCTTGCTTGGCCGGATGCTAATGACATCGATGTGACCGCTGTAAAAGTTGGCAAACAGTGGCACTTGACGGCGAACGTCAATGGCAAAGAGTTTGAAATGTATACCGGAGGTCGAAAAGATAGTGCGATTAAAGAGCTGCGAAACTATTACAAAAAATCCATAATGGCCGAAGATATTTAAATTTGGCTTAAAAAGGATGTTGCCTCTTGAAATGTTTTGGCTATGTAAGTGGTGCCGATGCTTTGGATTGCAATATGCAAAGATTGGCACTGAATAGTGCCGGCTGTGATCTGATTTATGCAGACACAGCCGGAAGGGATAAACGAAAACAGCTTTTTAATGCCATGGCAGAAGGTGATAAATTGATAATTTGGCGCCTTGATAAATTAGCCAGCAGCGTTAAAGACCTCTCGGAACTGTTAGAGTTAATCAAAAATAAAGGCGTATCTTTCTATTCTATCCAGGAAAGATTAAACGCCGATTTAATCGACTCCACACAATTTAAAAAACTCGTAGATGTGATGGTTGAAATAGAGAAGAATGCTATTCTTTCTTCTCAAGTGCATCTCGATAAATAATCATTATCATAGATACAATGGCTGCTCTTGCCTCAGCGGGTAATACCCTAGCAGCAGCAGCCACATCCCAAGGTGTTGCTTCTCCAATCCCCAAAGTATCCAGCGCTATGTCTAAATCAGTCACTTTTAGATGACGAATCAAAGATAAGTAATTCCTTAACCTAATGTCACCGGTCCCATTTTCAATGCGTTGATATGTTTTAAGAGATAGTCCCGCCATGCTGGCGGCTTCTTCTTGTGTTACACCCGCTGCCTTCCTCCTTGCTATCAGCGCCAAAATTATCGGTGAGTCGGTCATGCGGCTCCTCCAAATAAGACTAATTTGACCTATGCAGGCTAAGTATAGGACTGTTTTGTCTTTGGCTCTTTTTTACAGTAATAAAACAGGCAATATACCGTCCGGAAAACCAAGATGTATCAAGGAAAGCGGGTAGGAGTAATTGATGTATACCCAGATGCAATGCAACAAGGACATTATGGATAAGCAAGTAAAAGACTGTATTAACAGGCTATTTATAGCTAGAAGTCTCATTAAGACGGATAGTAAACTAACAAAGACGTCAAAGGAGGATATGCTTGTTTTGTTACACGAAGCCGCCGACTTACTAGCCATGAGGGTGTAAAAGAGCCTCAGCGAATCGCTGATACAGTAAAACCAATACCACTATGAGCGGTTAAGGCTGATTATTGAGCAGTCTTAACCGCCCTGCAGCTATGCCAACGTGGTGCTGAACAGCATCTACCCCATGTTTTGCATAGTCGCCCCTGTAAATTTGCGATCTACACAGTTCTTTAGCTATTTTCGCAGAGTAAACAAGGGGGATTTTTAGATTTTCTAAAGCGATGTTGAACACATCTAACCAGCTAGAAACCTTTGTAGGCTTGGCTTTCGCTTGATCCATTTCGTTCACCGTGTCTATAGAGTTATCAGGTGAAGAATGGATCAATGCCATATCCAGATGTTCTAGTTTAAAGGCGGTGGCGGCTGACTCAACACGGCGGCGGTGAATATCCGACATGGCGTCCCATGAATCCAGCGTGATTAGATAGCGCTGGCGCTTAGCTGAGGCCGCTGTATTGCGTCCAAGCTGCAATGTACACATCTTTAAGCCTAGGGCCTCTAGAATGCTTTTGGCTTTGTTTACCGCCTTTAGGTTGCGGCTAAATGGGTTTATGTAACCGCCAAACTTATACCAGGTATTAAATAAGTGAATTTTGTCACCCGCTATCAGATATTCAATGGCTGCAGTCAACGATTCTTCGGTAGCCTCGCCTTTGCCAGTCTCCCAATCCCAACCTGCAATTTTAAAATAATCTCTTAGGGCTTGGCGTTGCTTAACCAAATACATACGGTTTGATGGTTGAACACCAGCTGCTACTTCTGCCGCATCAAATTCTTGTGCTTTCTCAGGGCTCATATTTAGCAGCTCAAATGTGCGAACTTTATTTAGCCCACCCTTGTGATGAAATTCGATGCTTTCATCATCAACCGGCAACATGAGGGCGTTTTCAATATCCCACCGGTTTAACTTGGCTTTTTCATCACGACATAGGTTCATTTTACTCAGCAACTGGTCGCGTTCTGGAGCGGTTGGTGTTGGCTGTTCTAAATGCCTGGCAATGTCAGTTGCTTTTAGCATATCTCTAGCTACTTCCTTTGCCATTTTGCCTTTCTCTTTATCTATGTCAGTGGTATCCAAACTTTTTATTTTGTAACCATCGGCATATAAGCAGCACAATAAATTGTTGGCAAAATCGTTCTTTGCTTTGTTTTCTTGAGCAATAAGATCTAGGCGGAATCGGTCAAAATCGAGGTCTTTGGTTTTCAATTCGATTTTGCCGCTTTCGCGGTTGAGTTCTACTTCCAGTTGATTATCGTTAGCCAGTATCATACCTAACCACATGGCCATGGCTGACTCTTCACGATTACTGTGCATAGTAGATAAGCCAAGAATAAACTCACGCGCTTTACGATCGCGGCGAATCATTTGCATTGCATCAGATGGTGCAACAGTGCCACGGAATATTCCGTAATGGCGGTTAAAATGGCCGTTCTCAATGGATACACCGGATGAAATAGACGGTGAATAAATCACATAGTCATACTTCATACTCTCGACATTCGGGTTGTCCGTGAACATTTCAACATCACGGTCTTCTTTTGTATCTAAGGCAATGAATAAGCCTTTTTTGTCAGGGTATTTAGTCTGTAAATCAATAAACAGTTTTTCACCGTCTTTTGCAGAGTCATTTGCAACTAAGACTCTATTACCTGCGCCAACGTCCTCAGATACTTTATGAAAAGCGGTATCGCCATCGGTGTAGTAAATAGAGGTATCAGAGCAATCTGTACGGCCATCAATGACATGGATTTTTTGAGGTATAAAGTTTTCGCCATGCAATTCTTTTAAGTGTGCATTACGCTTCTTTAGCCCTAGTTCGCAGAACTCGACCAGGATATCGTTTGCATCGGCATCGGCTAAGATCACCTTACTTTTAGTCGTAGCCATTAGGTCTAACCAACGATTAAAAACCGCAACTGGGTATTTAATTGCACCGCCTGCAGTAACGTGTCGCAATGTTTGAGCCGCTTCATCAATACAAATAGCATCAAGATTATTGAGTAACGATGAAAACTCGGGCTTTAAAATAGAGTTGATACAACATGCCAGTTTATTAATCCCAGGCATCATATCTTTAATAGATGGCTCTTGATAATTTGCGACCATGCTGTAGCTCATAAGCTCACGCATAGCGTTATCATGTTCAGACTGTTCAGAGTCTTTAGGTTTCGAGTTTAACGCATCAACAATACCGCCGATTAATGAAATGCGGTGGGCTGTTACTAATGCATTTCTATATTCCCACATTACCGGCTTAATAACGCCTTGTGTTTTACGTGATCCCATTTGAAAGCGCAAAACGATAATGCCTTCCAGCTGTTTAATATGGTTTAGCACTTCATCATCAATGACTGTCTTGTTGAACTGATGATATTCAATGTGTTCAGGTCTGCAATCTGCGCGGGTAATACGAGAAGAAAACGAGCGGAACTCTTGCGCCTCTTTGACTTTAGCGCACCAGATGGCATTGGCTTTTTGGGCTAACTGCTTTAGGTTTAAATGGTCGCTGCTAATACCCGCTTGCAGTGCACACGTTTTGATCGTTGTGACAATATCGGACGGTCTGTACTTAGGCATACCCACTTGCATACCCGCCAGAACGCATTTAACTGCGGCTGGCATTACATCACTAAACGCAATGTATTTGAGGCGTTCTAATGACTTTTCGAACAAATCACCATCACACTTTACTCTAGCCAACTGGCCTTTTAGTTGTCGAACAACCTCTTTTAATCCGGCGCGAACGTGCAGATCGTTCCAGTCTGTAGGTTGGTAACTGTGATCCACTTTAGCGAAATCTGGGGCGTATGCTCTGACTTCATCATGTTCTGCCAGTAAATCCATGGCGACTAACATACCAGCGTTGCCTTTTCCCTGGCGCTGCTTCCACATATCATTATCAACGGCCAGTAACAGCTGCAGGTAAGGAGCTTTTTGTTGGTACTCAACAACGACTTTACGCATGTTGCCAGCATCTAGCGCAACGATTACGGCACAAGAAACACCTAACGTCTGCATAGCTAAGAATACTGACGCACCAGTTGCAAAGCCCTCGGTAACATAGATGCGTTCGGCTGACTTCATATCACCGATAATGATGTGGGCAGCGTCTTTGCTCATGCCCCATGTAAAGTCCTTGTTAGTCTGACTGCCGTCCTTTTTTGTGATATGTCGGTCATAGATGCGCTGTATGCCAACGGCTTGGCCAGTGATGTTTTGTAGGCGTAATGCTATGTAATTTCCATTAGCATCTTGACCTTCTCTGGCATCAACATGACCTAGAATAGAGGAAATTAATTTCTTATCTGTATAAACGAACGAAGCTGCACGAGGCAGCTGAGTGAAGTGTTGCAGTTCTTTCTCGACATTAGCCGCCCTCCTTTTATTCTCTGCATCTTGAATAAGTTTGGCGGCATCACGCTTTCGGGCGTTGGTTTCTTCCCGTTCGCGTTTCTTTTTATCCCATTCGTCCAGTTTAGCTTGCGGGACTTTAGCCCCTTTTTCACGCTTGAATAATTCCCACAGCAATGTCAGACCATTAAACACCACCGTTTCACCGGCACCGCCTTTGGTTTTGAATGTGATTAGGGGGAACTCGACACCATTGGCATCTTTTTCAAGCGAGGCGTAAACACCGACTGAGTTTTTGAAGCCAGGTAATAGCTTACTGCCATCGACGTTAACTTTGCCGCCTTTACCACTTACCCATGTAATACGGTTAGATATCAGTGACCAATTAACACCAATAGTGGCGGCATCGTCAGCCAGTTCAGCGTCAAAGTATGAAGCCACTGCTTCACCTGAGCCAAAGCGCTCGCGGTAGAATTTTGCGAATGTACTCTCTTGCATCACAATCCCTTAATGATTTTGTACAAATCACCAAATGTAATAATGTGCAAAGGTACAAATTCACAAATCTATTGTGTTAGCAAGAGTCATTGACTAGAATATGGGGTGAAGTCTCGGTTTCTTGTTTTTTTGATTTTGAGTTAAACCCAATTCAATTTCACAAAAAAGAGCCCTTAACGTTTGTTTACCAAGTGGCTGCTTGGTTGATTATTCAGTAGCGGCAAACTATTGATTAATCTCACGTTTCATATTCTATTTTACTCTTGCGATACAATAGATTTATGTTTCGTTTTACACATCAATACTCTGATGTTTTTAGTTCTCATGCGCCTCCACTTATGTGGGGGCGTTTGTTTTTTAAGCTAGGCTTGAAAACCTAACGGGTCGATTATATGTCTTTTATCCTACAAGGGAAAGATCATTAGGTCTTTATCTTTTGGATCTTTCCTATCACTACTCCACAGATGTCTATTGGTTGGTCTATTTGCAAGAGTGGGTACTGGGGGTTTATAGGTTTTAAGTACCTTTGAGTTCCATCTATTATCAACTGCTTAAATGTCACATCATTGGTTCCACTAATCCTTGCAATAACATAGTTTTTATTAGTGGCCTCAACATCTGGGTCCACGACTATTTGAGATCCTTCTTCAAAGCTCTGCATAGATCCATGTTGTGCAGTCATGCTGTCACCACTCACGTTTAAAATGTAAGAGTTATTTGAGCATTTAAATGGTGAAGGAACTACTGGACAATCATCATCATGCGATTGTATAGACTCCCTCCACATGCCAGCTTGAACCCAAGATATGACTGGTAAGTAAAGGCATTTCTGTGCCTGAGCAGCAATGACAGAGCTGCTAGAATCTTCACTTATTGCCCTACAAATCCCCTCCATACTGAGACCGTAAAACTTCGCTAAATTAGCAATAGTATAAAAGCCAGGAGAGGTATTCTCGCCCAGCTCTATTTTTGATTGATTTGAAGCGAGTATGCCCGTTTTTGCCTCTACCACTTTCATGGTTAAGCCAAGGTCAATTCTCGCTTTTCTGATGATTTGTCCTATTTCCATATCTCATATTATTCCATAAATTGTTTAATTTGACTCAAAAACCTTATAGTGGAATAATCACACTTAAGTTATCCCACAGGAATATCCAAACATGGAAAGTGCTTTAAGAAGTCTTAGAAAATCCAAGCAAATGACACTAGAAGACGTCGAATTGGCATTATCTGCGCATGGAAAGACCTCAACTTTAGCCCACCTATCTTTAGTTGAACGTGGCCTAGTTTGGCCTAGTAGAGAGGTCGTCGACTCATTAGTAGAGTTATTCCACGGTGAAATAACTGAAATAGATATCCTTTATCCGTTCGGCGCACCATCGGAGAAAAAAACGTGATTAATTCCCCAGATTACATTTTGTTGAGCTATGCCAATAAGTTTATAGCCAACAGCAGTTTTAGCCAGGCTAAGTTCATTCATGATTTGCTGTTACCGGCATTGATAGAGGCGGGACTTGAAAAGCCAGAAGATCACAAAACTGCGGATGAATATGAAAGCTGGCGTTCGGCAAAGGTACGCCAAATTAATGGGATCTTAAATGGTCACACGAATATGCCATTACGGTGGGTTTGGTGTTGGCTTGATGTCTTACCTGCACCTTATGGTCCAGAAGCACGTAAAGAATTTTTGTCACAAGCTAATTTGGTCGGGATCTCACTTGCCGGCGTTATTAACGGCAAGAGCAATATTGCCAACTTGCCACAGATATTCCGTGAAGTGGCTGATGTGATGGATGCTGGCGCCCTTGTAGCTGCTGATGGTGTGTATAACGAAAAGGATGACCCTGAGCAGTTAAAAAAATTGAGTAATGAGCTAGCCGATGTGATTGAGCATTGCATGCGTGAATTGTTTGCATTAAGTGCCGCAACGGACATTAGCGACACTCGCGGCGGCAAGATTGTTAAAATGTGCGAATAAACAAAGCAACATTTAAACATTTAAACAAATACAGGAGGCACTAGTGATTGAACCGCAAACGTTATACGCCATTCGAGTTGAAATACTCAGTGCCTTGCATATTGACGTTCGTACTCGCGGACAGCTTGATTTTGATGGCTCAATGATTACCAAGTACGGAACGAAAAAAAGGCCGGTTGATAGTGTCACTGGTGAGCGCTTTGATCCAGAACCCGTTCGTGGTCGTTCAGGTCGAACATTTAAGTGCAGTAGCTGCCCATTGCCACCGGATGCATTCTCATTAATAAAAACCAGTCGAGCCGTCACTATGCTGCCTGAGCACCTTAATTCACTTGCGCTGTATGCATACTCAGAACGCTGCGAGTGGCACCACGTTGAGATAGTTGCGGCTGCTATTTGGCAACGACTACTGGTTACACAAGATAAGCCATTTAGGGCTAAAAAAGAAAAAACGCTAAAAGGCATGGTGTTCTTGGCCATGCAGAATTGGCGGCATCTCCTTACTGCTGAAAATGATTTACATACACCACAGCGAATACGTGAACTTTTAGACATTAGCGAAAATTTATGGCGTCGTGATTGGTTGCCGTTCTGGCGCCAACTTCACGATTTATTATCTGAAACTGACCACCAGGTACTAACCCATGTCTACCAAGCAACAAGCCAACCCAAGAAAGCTAGAAATAAAAGCACAGCTGCAGCGGCATAAAGACAGCGTTGGCCTACGCCTTTGTCTTGGTTGTGATAGTGAACCCCGCTTGGGTTACAGCCATGGGATTTATTCAGAAGCCAGCCCAACGTTACCGATACCGCGACAACACGGCGAGCACTTTGAAGCATTCACTCTGTACTGCCCTAATTGCGGCTTTAAGCTCGATGTTTATATGGGCCTGCAGGGCGCACTTTGCGAGTGGCACCGAGCCAACAAACCTGATGATGCTTATTCTGCGGCATGTTGGGCTAAACGATTCAACGAACAGATGATGGCGCATGATGCCAACACTTTAGAACATTAAGAAGGAATACCCATGTACTTTAAAAATGCGCTTGTCTTCCAAATTACCCGCGACATAGGTTTGAGCGAGCCGGATGCCATAGAGAAGCTATCAGCAGCGTTGAATGACTTCTCTTTTACAGCCTGTAATTCTCAAGACGTTTACAAATGTGGTTGGGTATCACCGCTTCATCATATTGATGCAGAGGAACGATTGTTAGCCGGTGATGGCCGGATATTGTTGACCTTTAAAAAAGAAGAAAAAATCCTTCCTGGCGCCACGGTCACTAAAAGCCTAAATGAAAAAGTAAAGGCCATAGAATTGGCCGAGCAAAGAAAGTTAGGCAAGAAAGAGAAAGATGCAATAAAAGATGACATTGTGCAGCTGCTGCTGCCCCGAGCATTTAGCAAAGAAAGTCACCTTAGTGCGTATATCTCAATACCGCACAATCTCATTGTTGTTGATACCGCCACCGCCGCACAGGCTGAAACCTTGCTGGCGTTACTGCGTAAAACGATGGGCTCATTACCAGTTGTTCCTATTCAAAGTAAATCCCCTGCTGAAACAATTATGACGTCATGGCTTAGTGAACCAATGCACCCTGAAGGTTTTAAAATTGATCACGATGCAGTGCTGGTTGGCGAAGGTGACGAGACGGTTAAGTTTAAAGGTCAGGATCTTTTTTCTGATGAAGTCATCGGTCATATAAACGCACATAAGAAAGTCACAGAGTTGCGCCTCACTTGGGGACAGACGCTTTCGGTGACATTCACAGCCGGTTTGATTTTTAAAGGCATCAAATGGGCAGAGGAATTTAAGGCAACTAATGATGAAGTTGGTCATGAAGATATTGCCGCCAGATTCGATGCTGATTTTGCACTAATGGGCGGCGAACTGGAGAAGATGCTCCTGCAGGCGTTTAAGTTGTTAGAAGTACAGCGTCAGGAGGATTGATATGCGCGAAAAATTCGAAAAATGGGTAATCACTCAGTTTCCTGGCTTTGAAACCAATTTATTAGAGCTTAGTGCAGATGGCGCTTATAAAACTGATTCTATAAATACCTTGTTTGTAGGTTTTTGCGCTGGCTATTTACTTGCGCAGAAAAATTAAAGGCTTTAGTTATGGACTACTCAAGAAAGGATTTGCTTGATTATGTTATGCAGCACACAGGGCTAACCCAAGACGAAGCGGTGGAGTGGTGCGCTAGAAATTTCACCGGATGGGATTTAGTTGATGATAATTAACATTTAAAATTTGATATTATGGACTTATATCTTATTAAAATGGAATTATCATGAATAAATTGGCTTATCTATATGGGAAGTTTACTAAGGCTTTTTTCTTGGTTTTAGCGTTAGTCTTTGTGTATATCGTTTTGACATCGATGTTGGATAACACACCAAGCCAGGTAAAGGATGCCAAGACTAATCTGTTTCTTGGCTATAGAGCCCACATTTACGAAACAGCTGAGTGTGACGTTAACAATGCTGATGATAATTGGACTATATTTTGCCACCCTAAAGATAAAGATACAGGCGGTTTGTTTGGTGTAGATAAAGACGGTTCTATCCATGCATTAAACGGGACAGCTCAGACTCATCTTGTAGAGTTAGGCATATAATTTAAGTGAGATTTAAACAAATAAACAAATGTTGAAAATAACATTTAAACAGATTGACAAATGTCACGGGTAAATGCACACTTTCTCTATCGTAGGATAACTACACCAAACCGCCTAATTGGCGGTTTTTTTATGCCTGAAATTTGGTGACCAATATGAAGTAGTTTAGTTTTAGTTGTCGAGTGTTACCGGCGCACTTGTTATCAGTTAAGTCGGCATGTTTAGCAACGAGCCCGCATGTAGCCTTTTAGGCAGGGATTAGTTTGGGTTGGCGCTCCATTAATGCATAAGTAAGCCATAAAAGAGTCTTGTTGAAATGGGCGGCCATCGGGTGTACGAACCCGATGGCCATCTATCCCACGCGTTAAGTCATGAGATAAACCTAGGCCCACCGCTTCTGCGCAGAAGCCGGAGGAGGCTACCACACCTCGGATTAGATTTACATGACTGAATTAAAAATTAACAACGGGCGTTTTACGCTTGTTAACAATGATTGTTTGCAATATTTAAAGACTTTAGAGCCAAACAGTGTCGACCTGATAGTGACAGACCCACCTTACTTTCAAGTGAAAAAGGATGCCTGGGATAATCAGTGGACCAGTGAAGCTGATTTTTTAGCGTGGCTAGATGAAGTGCTATTTGAATATTGGCGAGTGTTGAAACCTTCTGGCAGCTTATATCTGTTTTGTTCAGACCGTTTAGCAGCAAAAACGGAAGTCCTGATAGGCCAGAGATTCAATGTGCTTAACCATATTGTATGGCGTAAAGAAAATGGCGTGCACAAGAGACACCGGAAAGAGGGCTTGCGCCGTTTTGCTGGTCAGACTGAGCGCATCATTTTTGCTGAACATTATGGTGCTGATGGTGTAGCCAAAGGCAGCTCTGGGTATCAAGACAAGTGCCAAAAATTAAAATCTAGTGTGTTCGAACCATTGATCTCTTATTTCAGCAATGCAAAAGAGAAAGCAGGGGTACCGAGTAAGCTAATTAATGAAGCTACGGGGACTCAAATGTCGTCGCACTGGTTTACGCCGTCACAATGGAAGTTACCGACTAAAGAGCAATACGCTATTTTGCAGTCGTTATTTGAAAACTATTCAGTAAAACTGGAAAAAGAACATAGCGAACTAGCGAAAGAATATAGCGCTTTGCATCTTAATTATGTTGATTTAAGCCGTGATTATGATGAGCTTAAACAGCAATACGAAACCTTGCGTAGACCGTTCAGTGTCACGGCTGATGTACCTTACACCGATGTATGGGATTTTAATTCTGTGCAGTATTACGAAGGTAAGCATCCATGTGAAAAGCCGCTGGACCTTATTAAACACATAATGACAGCAAGTTCTCGACCTGGATTAGTTGTACTCGATACCTTTTTGGGCTCGGGCAAAGCTATAGCTCGTGCTTGTGTGGACTTAGATTGCCAGTTAATAGGCGTTGAAATGGACCCTGATATTTTTAGAACCACGGTCGAAGATTTAAGTCTTTACCAATAACAACAGCCCTGCTTAAGCGGGGCTTTTTTATGCCTGGAGATAACTATGGATGTGCAAACTATGCAGGCCCTCGTCGGTTTGTTGACGTTGCTTGTGACTGTGTTTGGCGGTCTGCTGATGCTTTTGTGGGTTCAGCTATCAAGCCAAAGCAAAGCTCTGGGCGCTCACGAAGTGAATGTGGCCAAGCATTATGTCACTAAAGACGAACATGACCGCCGCATCACTCAAGAGATTAACGGCCTCAAGGAGCTGCTGCAGCGAGTAGAAAAAACAGTTAACAGTTTACTTGAATTAAATCAGAGCAAAGGGCGAGGTGCTGCGTAATGAAAAAGCCAATGTATTACGGATTAGTTAGTAAGTTGCAAGCGCTTGAAATTGCTAAAGCGGTTTGTAGTGCTATCGGTGGTAATCCTCTAGTTGCTGACCTGCTAATTGAGACTGCCGCCGCAGAAACTCTGCTTGGTGAATATCGTGATCCAACGCCGTACAGCGCAGGAACGGGTGTCACCCAAGTCGACAAGGGCACTTTTGATTGGTTAAAGGAGCGCTACAAGGGCCACACCATAGCTTCCCAGATTTATAGCGCGTTCGGCATCACGCTTAGTCGAGTTAGTTATTTAGAACTCGAAACCTCGCCGCTATTGAGTTTCATATTTTGTCGTTTGCGGTATTACACAATTCCAGCAGCTATTCCAGCGACTCGGGCTGAACGTGCTGAATATTGGAAGCGGCACTACAACACATCGGCAGGCAAAGGGACTCCAAAAGAATATTTGGAGCGCTGTGAGCTTGCTGGCGTAAACGAGCTACTTTCACGCAACTAACAGGAGACTGACTATGCGAAAGCTCATTACAACATTAGGGCTAATGATGGCCATGGTGTTTATGCCGTTTGCAGCTATGGCAACTGATGCTATGGCTGAATTACCTATTTCGGTTGATGGTTTGCCAGGATGGGTAGGAATAGTTGTGGCCATTGCTTATGGATTAGCACATGCGGTTGCACTGCTACCAGAACCGGTGACCAATAAGTTGCCTCAATGGGTAAAAAACCTATTGAAGTATGTTGCTGCCAACTATGGCAAAGCAAAGAACAAAGGCGCTTAGATGTTATGGGCTCAATTGCTAGTAAAGCTATTTGTCCATTTGATTGAGTTAGCTGTTCAGGTAAAGAGGCGTGATGATGAAGAAAAGCGTCAAGAGCGGCTTGCTCAGGCTAAGTCTAACCCTGGGGATTACTTGCGCCAGTTTGGTCGGGTGCAGCACATTGATGACAAATCAAGCGCCGCAGTGTCTAGCGACTCAGCCGAGACTGGAGAACATAACCGAGACTGATTCAGGTTTTATTGTCACTCATGATGATATGGCTCAGATAACAGTCTACATCGAGCAGCTGCGTCAGTGTGTTGGTGTTGAGCAGTAGGGCTGGCTGAGACTTCAATCAAAGCCAAATGGGGGCAGCCACCCCCACCCCTTTTGGGTCCTCCCTGGGGGGTTGGAACGTGACGGGGCTTAGACTCGCCGCTTCTGCCCCATTTTAGATCCAAAAAACAGGTCCTTTCTTCCTAAGTCATTTAGAAAGGACTTGTTTCTTTTTTTCAGTATTCATGCGGGTTTCGTTTCTTTTGGCACTTAGGAATAAGTGACAAAAGAAAGGAAGTCTGAACAAAATTACAAATGTTGATTTGTCCTTTCTTACATTTAAACAAATAAACAATTATCAGGGTTAATGATGGCAATAGTGAACCGTAATGAGTTCGCTGACCTTGTTGGTAAGTCTGCCAAGTGGGTAGGCGAATGGATTAAAGATGGCATGCCCACTGATGGCGGTGGTGGTCGTGGCAATCCAGTCATGATTGATACAGTAAAAGCTATTGATTGGTTGATAAATCGAGAAGTCGTTAAGCAAGTCGGTGACGATGAAGATGATGAAAGGAAACCTAAAGCCGGTACTAAGGATGGTGAAGAACTGCTGACAGCAATAGCGAAACGTCGAAAGGCTGTCGTTGAAGCTGATAAAGCAGAGGAATCCGTTATTGATTTAGAAGACGCTGGCCAGTTGCTCTATGCCATATCAACGTTGTTCGGTAATGAACTAAACGGCCTAGGAGCGCGTTTAGCAACTGAGGTCGCCCCAATAAATGATCCTGCGCAGTGCAAAAACAAAATTGACGGAGAGTGCCGACGAGTTCGTGCTGCCACTGCTGACCGGCTCCGTGGATTCGTTTCTGAATATCGTGCTCAACGCAGCCGACATGGTGGACGCGAAGCCACTGAGGAATGCAGCGGAGTGGGCGACGAGTAATAGGCGAATGCCACCAGGCTCACCTATCCCTGGGCCGTTTAATACCGCATCAACACCGTACATGATTCCAGTTTGCATTGCTTTTGCGGACCCAAGATATAACAAGATCACTTTCGTGATGGGCACCCAAATGGGCAAGTCTGCGACTATGCAGAACGTCATAGGCTGGAAGCTAGATGATGAGCCGGCACCGATTATTTATGTAGGGCCTACAGAGTCGAATATTAACAATGTCGTAGAGCCGAAGATTGTTGAAATGTTCCAAGAGGCAAAGAGCCTATGGATTAAGTTTGATAAGAAAAGCTCAAAGCATAAAAAGCGAATAGCGGGCGTGTCATTGCGCTTTGCTTGGGCGGGTTCGGCTACTGAACTTGCGTCTGACTCAGCTGTGATCACTTTGGTTGACGAGTTAGACCGTCCAGATGAAAACGCGACCGGTGAAGGTGACTTGGCAGAAATTGCTGAGGCACGAGGTGATGCTTATACAGATTCTAAACTAGGTCTGACAAGCACTCCTACTCATGGGAAAGTAACAGCTACGCCTCACCCTGAAACGGGACTTATTCATTGGGGTGTATCTGACAAAGGTAAAGTATCAAGCCCAATATGGTTGCAATGGGAGAAAGGAACTCGGCACGAATGGTCCGTTCCTTGTCCTGATTGTGATGAATATTTCATACCTAGAAGCGAGTTATTGTGGTGGCCTGGCATTGGTACTGATGATGAATGCACTCCTGCACAAGCCGCGAAAGAAGCAAAACTAATTTGCCCACATTGCGGGACACAGATTGCAGATAGTAAGCGCAAAGGCATGAATGAAAAAGGCGTGGCCATAGCACCAGGTCAATCGGCTGTCGGTGTTAATGGTCATGTGATTATTACTCAAAATGGTCAGGATCATATTGTTCCATACCATAGCTTGCTTGGTACTGCAGACGAGAATAACCATTTCAGTCTTTGGGTGAGCGGCCTGTGCAGTTTTTCTGCAAAGAAAAGCTACGGATTTTTAGCCCGTAAATTGCTGGAAGCGTTAAAAAGTGGCAATCCAAACTCACTATTAACGGTTTATAACACGGGTTTTGGCGAGATTTACGCTATAGCCGGTGAGGCGCCAGAGTGGGAAGAAGTTTATGGACTGCGCTCAACTTATTCATCCGGTCAGGTTCCGGTAGGTTTTGACCATCTGATTTGCACTGTTGACGTTCAAAAGAACCGACTTTATTACGTTCTCCGCGCATGGCGTCCAGGTATGTCCAGTCGCTTAGTTGAGTGGGGAGAAGTTTGGGGTGACACAGACAAGCCAGAAGTCTGGAATGAGCTTGCTGAGTTCTTAGATCAAGAGTGGGACGGCCACAAAATTCAACTTATGTGCGTTGATGCTGGCTTTAGAACAGACGAAGTATTGGCGTTTGTGCGCCGTTTTAAAGGTCGAGTTCGCGCCCTAATGGGATTTGAGCGACTGCCTAAGCCGTTTCGTTTGGTGAGGCTTGAGGTAGACAAAAAAGGTAAGACTCGTTTACACGGAGATAAACGATGGGACTTTGATACCACGCTGGCAAAAGCATGGGTTCATAACCGTGTTCGCTGGCCCAAAGGCAAGGAAGGAGACTGGCTGATTCCGGCTGATATAACAGAGGAATATTGCCGCCACATCGTTGCTGAGGAATTTAACGAAGAAACGGGTAAGTGGAATCAAACCGCAAAACGAAACGATTACCTAGATTGTGAGGGGATGCAGTATATGGCCGCAAGAATGCTACGAATTGACCGTAAAAAGTCAGTTGTATCAGATGATGAACCAGATGGCCCTGAGCATGATGATACCCAGCCTGATGACAGCGAAGAAACACCTCCTAAAGCCACCAGAAAGCCTGCTAAGCGTAAACGGTCTACGACTCGTAAGCGTTCAAGCGGCAGTGGATTCATAAGCCGGTATAGATAATGAATGAACCAATAAAAATTAGTGCCGGCACTACGGTTAGCTGGTCGTTTAATCACGCCTTGGCAAACAGCGGATGGCAGTTTAGTTATGCGCTGCGAGGTCCTGGTGCGATAGATATCGACGCATTAACCAGTGATGGTGTTGTTATTGTTAAACAGATGGCTGATGTCACTAGTGGGTGGGTTGCTGGTCAATATGAATGGCGCCTGTATGCAACGCTAGGAGCTGACCGTCAGGTCATTAGTTCTGGCCAGATAACGATTGAGGCTGATTTTAGCCAGTTGTCAGCTGGTCACGATCCACGCAGTCACTCTAAACGCATGCTTGATGCAATTAATGCGGTGTTAGAAGGTCGGATTTTATCAGATCATGAAAGTTACACGATAGATGACCGCCGTCTAGACCGTATTCCTATCAAAGAGTTGTATGCCTTACGTAAGTCATACATTCGCAAGATCAGGCAAGAAAACGGAGCCGGATTCAGACTGAAACGTGTCTTGACGAGGTTGCCAGCATGAATAAAACCGCATCTAAAGGTCATGAACGCAAAACCCGCAGTGTCCAAGGCAGCCATAAGCGTTATGCATTGGCGGCACAAGGCTTGAAAGGCCCCCGCCTTGGAGGGTTGACGCTCAGCATTAACGAAGAATTACGCCGTGATTTAGGCGCGATCAAGGCTCAAAGCCGCAGAGCGGGTAACGATGATGGGTATGTCGTTAAGTTTTTGGCTATGTGCGAGACGCATGTGGTTGGCCCCGAGGGTTTCTCGTTTCAAAGTAAAGCGCAAATTTTCACTGGTAATGCTGATGACACCGCCGCCAACGACTTGATCGAAGAACATTTTAAAGATTGGGGCAAAAAGGGCTGTTGTGATGTAACAGGCCGTTTTAGTTGGCAAGACCTGCAAATGCTGTTTATCAGAACCGTAGCAGAAGACGGTGAAATTCTGGTGCGGTTAGTTGAAGGGTTTCCGAATAAATATGGGTTTGCGTTGCAACTGCTGGACAGCGCTCACTTAGATATTAATTACAACCGCGAGTTAAAAGATGGACGCCGCATTCGCATGGGGGTTGAGGTCGATGAATGGGATAAGCCAGTGGCTTATCACATTTTGACACAGCACCCTGGCGATAGAGTTTATTTCTACGGCAATGCTCGTTATGAGCGCATTCCAGCAAGTGAAATGCTGTTGGAGTTTTTACCACTGCGAGTGGGGCAGCTGCGCGGCGTGCCATGGGCCCACGCTGCACTACTTGAAATGCATCACTTGCATGGCTACCGAGAAGCTGAATTGACCGGTGCCAGAATCGCGGCATCAAAGATGCTTGCTTACGAGCCTGACTCCGATGTGGAACCCGAAGATGACACTGAGGAACCCGACTTTGTAGAAGAAGTTGAGCCTGGTATGTCAGTAGTGGTGCCTTACGGCTACACACTGAAAGAGCTTAATTTCAATCAGTCAGGCAGTAATTTTGCGTCTTATATGAAAGAAGGTAAGCGCGGTGCCGCAAGCGGTTTAGATGTTAGTTACAACACGTTAGCAAACGATGGTGAGGGTATAAGCTTTTCCAGTTTGCGCCAGTTTGTTCTCGAAGACCGTGATGGTTGGAAGAAGAAACAGCGCTGGATGCGCCAAGCGTTCTGTGACGTTGTGAAGTCAACTTGGCTGCGAATGTCTTTACTCACCGGCGCCATAAAGGGTTTGCGGTTTAGTGAACTAGAGCGACTTGATAAGCATTGTTTCCAGGGCCGTCGATGGGATTGGGTTGACCCGTTAAAAGACGAGAAAGCCAATACCGAAGCCATTAACAACATGACTAAATCCCCGTTCCAAATTATCCGAGAACGGGGTGATGACCCTGAAACGGTCATTAAAGAGCTAATTGAGTTTGAGGACCGAATTGCTGAGGTGCGCAAAGCTCGCGCTACAGCACTGCAACAACAAGGGAACCAAGATGCCAGCAAAGAAAAAGAGCAAAACTCTTAAACTTGGCCGTCAGTTTCGAAACCTTACCTTTGTCCGTGAATCCGTCGATGTAGAAAACCGCACCGTTGAATTGAGCTTCTCTAGCGAGGAGCCCGTTGAGCGTTGGTTTGGCATGGAGATTCTTGGACATGCGCCTGGTGAGTGTGACTTGTCGAGACTGAACAATAGCGGCGCGTTTCTCATGGATCACAACACTCGTGATCAACGTGGAGCAATTGAAAGCGCCGTTATCGACCAAAAGAAAGGAAGGGCCATTATTCGCTTATCCAATAGCGTACGTGGCGAAGAACTATGGCAAGACCTAAAGGACGGTATCCGGCCGCATATTAGCGTTGGGTACAATATTTTGGAGATCATCCACGTTAAGCGAGATGAAAACGGGGTTGATTGGTATCGGGCTACCAAATGGCAGCCCTATGAAATTTCATCTGTATCTGTGCCAGCTGACACTTCAGTGGGGTTAGGCCGAAGTGATGATAACGACGACACAACTGATTTTAACATTGAACTAAGAGAGTTAGGTATGGACGAAGACGAAATCCTAGAGCAGCAACTAGAAGAACAAAACCGTGATAAAAAGCCTGCAGGTAAGCCCCGCCAAAAAGCGCCAGCTGTGGTAGTAGATGAAGCAGCAGTGCGTAAGTTAGAAACTGAACGTTGCCAAGAAATCATGGCTATGGGTTCACAATTCGGTATGGGCCGCGAAGCTCAAGAAGCCGTACAAAATGGCGATGCAGTTGATAAATTCCGTCAATTAGTACTTGACGGTGTGCGTGATAAGAAAGTTAAGCCGACTGGAACAGAAATGAACCTAGGCTTAAACGATAAAGATGTTCGCCGTTACAGCTTGATTAATGCTGTTCGAGCCAGTATCACCGGCAACTGGAAAGGTGCAGGTTTTGAGCGTGAAGTGTCGGTCGCTTTGGCCGATAAAATGGGTAAAGATGCGCGTGGCTTTTACGTCAACTATGAAGTGTTATCACAACTCGGTCGCGCCGCTCAATCAACTGCTGCAGGTGTGGGTGGTGAATTAGTTGCAACTGATTTGTGGAGCAGCCAATTTATTGATCTGCTTCGTCCTAACTCGATTGCCGCCGGCTTAGGCGTGCGTTTTGCGACGGGTTTGGTTGGTAACGTAGATATCCCGAAAATGACCAGCGGCTCGTCTTTCTACTGGATTGACGAAGACGAAGACGGTACAGAGTCAAATGTTAGCTTAGGCATTGTTAAAATGTCACCTAAGACCATTGCTGGCGCGGTGCCTATTACTCGCCGCTTGATGCAACAATCTACGCCAGATATTGATTTACTGGTACGTGATGAAATGCTGCGCGGTCTTGGTTTAGGTATTGATAAAGCGGTGTTCTTAGGTACTGGTTTAAATAACCAACCTTTGGGCATTAAAAATCAAACGGGTGTACATGCCATTCCTATCCCTGCAGGTGGCTGGGATTGGGCGACGATTGTGGCGTTTGAAACCGCCGTGGCCGAGTCTAACGCGCTGGCGGCTAACATGGCATACGCTATGCGTCCTTCATTGCGTGGTATGTTGAAAACCACTGAAAAATCCCAAGGCACAGCGAAATATTTGTGGGATGGAGACCAAGTTAATGGTTATCCAGGTGTAGTTTCTACGCAGTTAGAAACAGACGCATTACTTCATGGTGACTTTAGTCAGGCTCTGGTTGGTATGTGGGGCGCATTAGATTTGACTGTTGATAAGTCAACTAAAGCCGCCAGTGGCGGTACGGTGCTGCGAGTGTTCCAGGATGCCGATGTTGCCATCCGTCACGGTGCTGCATTTGCATACGGTAAAAAAGCATAAGAAACTAACCCTAAATGGCGTCCTAGAGGCGCCTTTTTTATATCTGGAGTGAACATGAAAGTTCAAATTATTTCAGGCGTTATGATTCGCGGCACCGCTGTATTCCCTCAAACGGGAGAAGGTAAATCAGTGGTTGATTCTGTTGTTGAAGTGTCAGCTGCAGAAGCTCGTGATCTGATTCAGGCTCGTCAAGCTAAAGTAGTACCACCATCCACTAAAGTGACTGTCACCATTAAAGAGCCTGAATCAGAAGTGGATGCACTGGATGACTTCTTTGGTGAAGACGAAAGCGAGCCAGAGTAATGATAGGGGCCGATGATTTTGGGGTTTTCTTTAACTCTAATGACTTTGGCTCACCGGCTATTTTACACCTACCTGGTGTCGATAAGCCGGTGACAGTCATTTTTAAAGACCCAAAGCAAACCGCCAAACTAAAACATGGCGGCTTTATTGATAACACCTCGGCCTCCATCTTATTACCGGCGGCTGATGCTATCGGTGTTTCCATTCGTTCACTGGTCACCGTTTCAGGGCAGCAGTGGATGGTCGAGCGGCCACCCGCGCCAGATGGCAATGGTATGACTCGAATTTATCTGGGAGTCAAAGATGCAAACCAACCAACAAAGCCTGCTATTCGATATTGATCCCAGTCAGCTAGAGGGCGTTCAGTTAATGCTGGGCGCTACTGAAAAAGAAATGATGGCCGCTTATAACCGCGCCATTACGAGAACGTCGGTAACGATGAAAGCGCAGGGTGCGCGGCTGATGCGTGATGGTATGGATGCTAAAAGTTTAAAAGAAATGCGCAAGCGTATGCAGGCACACAAATACGCTTTCAAGCTAGGAAAAACGGGCGGCTCGCTCGATGAATTGAAGCTGTGGTTTGGCCTAAACGATATGTCTGTTGGGCGTTTAAAGGGGCGAATTAGCCGATTAGGCAGTAAAAAATCGCCCGCTGGAGCCGCTTTTAATTCAAGCAAATTAGGCCGAAAAGAGTTTGATGATGGCTTTGTAACAAGGCTGCGCGGTAAGCGATCTATTTTCGCCAGAAAAGGCGCTGCTCGATTCCCTGTCAGCGAGGCAAAAATGGCGGTTGCTGACCCTGTTCAAGTCAAATTAGAAGATGAAATCTTTGCCAGTTTACCGGAGGTATTTATGCAGCATTACACCACGGATATGAAAGGCAGAGTCGCGGGGCGTGATTCAATCGCTGGCCGTCAACGTAAATGGAATAAATTTGCATGAGTAAAGGCATCCACTTAACTGAATATCATGATGCGGTCAGGCTTTGGCTTAAATCCAATGCGCCTTGGCTCAAAAGTGTTGAGTATTATCCAGAACTAACCGCGCCACTTATTACGCCGTGTGCATTCTTCTCAGTGAACGGTTGGGACCCCGTTGATAATCAACCTGGCAATGGCCAGCTGCAAGTGTTACTGCATTGCGAAGTGTTAGCTGTAATTGGCCTCAAAGAGAAAACTCACCAACTTGACGCACGTAATGCGGCCATGTTTTTGAGTGTGATCTTACAGAACACTAATTTTGATTTAAAAGTAACACCGGCGAATGTTGTTAGCGCTGATGCTGATGCCACGGAGCCAGACCTAGACGCTTACACCGTGTGGTCTGTGAAGTACGTACAAAAAGCCACTATTGGTATGCCGACATTGGAAGCCGATGAAGAAAGAGGCATACGCTTCGCTATAAACCCGATTGATATAAATGACCCTGCCGAGTATCACTCGTTGGAGAGTTTCAATGAGACAACTACTTGAGCAAGTCGTGCGTGAAATGCTGAACCCTTACCTTGAGCGAATGGAAGAATTAAGCGCTGAGGTTGAAGAACTACGCCGCCGGCAACAGTTGATGATTCGCTTGGGACAAGTGAGTCAAATTGGCAAAGGTAATAAAACGATTAAAGTGGCTCACGGCGACCTAACGACACCATTTATTAAGTGGTTTTCTCAGTCAGCGGGACGAGTATCTAGTTATCGCTGCCCCACGGTTGGCGAGCAAGCGTTGATTTTAAATTTTGGCGGCGGCAACACAGGTGCACAAAGTATTGCGTTAGTCGGTATCGACTCTAGCCAGTTCCCATTTCCCGCAGATAAACCAGCACTAGTGGTCACTATGTACGGCGACCAGTGCGCCCAAATGTGGGATATGGACGAAGGCACGTTAACGCTTAAAGCTGCAAAAAAAATCATACTGGACACTAAGTTAGTACAGGCGACTAAAGATGTTGATGCGGCTGGTGAAGTCAGTGATCACACGCGCAGCATGCAAGATGACCGCAATATTTATAATGGTCATACACATCCAAATGGTAAGCCGAATACGAGTACACCGAACGAGACTAAATAGTAATGAATATTGATTTATTTAAAAAAATTCAATCAGGTGGCCTGAGTTTTTCAAGTCCATCCATTGGGGTGGGTAATCAAGCTATTTCAGCGGTAAATCAAGCAGACAATGCATTAAGCCCATTGGAAAGTTTAGGCGTTGTTAATCCTGGCATTCTATCCAGTACGCGCCAGCTATTGAGTTCTACAAATGGCAGCTTACTCGGTAACGTGTCTCAAATAACAGCTATGTCAAATGACACATTACGGCTTTCATCTATGGCACAGCAAGCCAATAAACTTGACGCATTGACTAATCAAGTTCCGTCTAGCTGCTTTAACACGGAAGCATTATTTGCAACGGTTAATGGTGCGTGTGATGAGTTTTTCAATGCGATAGGGGATGCGGCAAATAGTATTATTGAAAAGGTTGCCGCTTATTTTTCTGGCTCAATGTCATCGTCTGCCTTAGAAAGTTTTTTGTCTGGTATTGCTGAAATATTTCAGTCTGCACTTAGCAGTATTGCTGATCGTTTTTCCGCAGAGCAAAGTTTCTTAACTGATATGAAAAATAAACTGATGGCGTCGTCATTGGCACAGTCTATTGAATCCCTATGGAACAATGATTGCACCAGAGCCGCTTTAGACATGACGTTGCCAGACAATATAAAGGCGCTTCTATGATAGGTATCGACCGGAAATCAGGACGTAAAATCGACGGTGTAGAGCAGCTTGTTAGCCGCATTATTCAAGTGATGACAACGCCACTCACCGGTCGAGCCAAACGCCCAAAGTTTGGTAGCAGAGTTCGCGAAACATTAGCTGTGAATATGTCAGATAGCATGCTGATACAGACTCAAAGTTTTGCGATTGAGGCTTTTTATAATCCAGCCAATGGGCTGAAGGATTTTATTCCGAGCCGTTGCGTGGCCAAACGGCATGACACAGGACTTCATTTATATTTTGAGGGCAAGTGGAATGGGCGTTCTATAAAGTTTGAGGTGCCAGTCAATGTTTCCGCATGAAAATCCATTACCTAAACCGGACATCATTACTACGCCAGTTTTTGAAACATTACTGGCAAATGTGAAAGCTGATGTATTGGCTTATCTTGAGCAGAACGCACCGCAAGATGTTAATGCAGTAAGAGAGACATTCAATAATGAAGCCGAGATTTTAACCAAGATAACGGAGGCTTTTGCCGTTATCTTGCAAAGCGTGACACGCCGCATGAATGCACAGGCATTACAAATGTTCGGCATGTATGCCACAGATACCGCCATGGTTGATTTGATAGCCAGTCAATTAGGCGTTACTCGCTTAACCTTATCATCTGGTGATGCAAACGCATTCCCGCCAGTAGCGCCGGTTATGGAGAGTAACGAGGCATTATTAACCCGTTACTATCTCGCAGCCTACGCATTAGCCAGCACAGGCACACGGTCTGGTTATCGTTTTCATGCCATGACATTGGGTGGCCGTCCTACTGTGCGCGTTGAAAGTCCGACAAATAATAAAGTCATCGTGACCTATGAGTTTGCCGAACATGAAGATGCAGGCAAGACAAAAGATGCTCAAGCAAGACAAGTCGCACCAGGCACAGTTGATTGCTACATCTTGTCCCATGAGGGTGACGGTATGCCTGATCAGCATTTAATTGATGTTTCGCAGGCGTATTTACAACGTGATGACATAGCGCAAGAGACCGATTTACTGACAGTAAAAACGCCGACGATCCCAAGATGGGAATGTGAAGCCGTTTTATATCTGCGTCCTGGTCCAGATAAAGAAATGGTTAAATTAGCGGCTGAAAAAGCCGCGAAGGAATACGCGCTACAGCAACACCGTTTGGGTGGCAGTATCGAACCTTCAATGCTTTATAGCGTGTTACTTCAATCAACTGGGGCTCACAGAGCTGACCTAAAAAAACCTGTTCAGCCTTTGCGCTGTTCTTACAGTGAGGCGCCGTATCTTGAGTCAATCAACATTACCGTCAGCACTGAAAACCTATAGTGTTCTGCCTGACAATAGAAGCCCGTTAGAGCGAAGTTTAGAGCTGGCATTAAGCGAACAGCTTTACGCAATTAAGCAGCCTTATCCTGAGTTATTAGACGCAGCTAAGGCACCGCTTAACATAGTTGCGTATTTAGCCAGTGAGCGGCAATTGCCAGTTTGGGACTCTGCTGACCCAGAACACATTCAACGTAATTTAGCGGGTAATGCTTGGCAAGTTAGGCGGTTGAGTGGGACTACAGCAGGGTTAAAGCTCGCGCTCGAATCACTGGATTTTCTCAGCGAAGTAAAGCCGTGGTATCAGCAAGTACCGCAAGCAGAACCCTATAATTTGTCGATCCTTGCATGGGAAAAAGGCAACAAGCCCGTCAATGTGAGTAATGTTCACAAGTTGTTGGCATACATAGATGACTGCAAGTCTGAGCGTGATGTGATAGAGCTTTCGCTGATGTTCGGTGTTGAGACTCAGCTTAGTCTTGCCGGAGCAGTTGCACCGCCAACGAACGTCAATGAGCAGCAGTCTAGTGCAGCTTTATGGCCCATGCCAGACGTAAGCATTCGCGTAGCCGTCGGTGGTGGCATTTCCCCAGGTATCAATATTCAGCCGTTAAATTTATTGGCGATTGCGCCAGTGATTAGTGGTTATGCCCAGATGGGTATTACTGCAGTGGCTGGTCACTATAGCATTTCAGTCTCTGCCGTTAGTGCGAGCGCAGTAACATAAGGTAATAAGATGGACGAACTTAAATTAGTTATTACTACCAAAGGGTTAAATGAGTGTATCAGCGCCAAATCCAAAGGGATTAAAGCTGAACTTCAATGGGTTTCGGTTGGTGACAGAGCCTATACACCGAATAAAGACCAGACAACGCTGCAGAATGAATTACAGCGCGTTGAATTTGGGGAATATAAAGACACCGGAGACTCGACTTTACGAGCGGCTGCCAAGTTCAGCGGTCCGCAAGAATACCCTATTCGTGAGATTGGCTTCTGGCTTGCCAGTGGCACCTTGTTTGGGGTTATTTCCGCGCCCAATACCACGCTGAACTACAAGCCTAAAAATGGCAATTGCATTCAGCCGTTAACGCTGAATTTGTCAGCACTGCCTAGCAATACGGTTACCGTCGTCGTGGGTACTGAAAACCTCAACATCTTAATTGACGAAGAATTTATCAAGATGGCCATCGCTCAAGTTGACACTATGCACCGGCAAATTAAACAAGAGTTTCGCCTGCTGGATTTGGAAAAAAAACTGGCATAAGGGGTTCTAATGGACGAGCAAGAATTGCCATTAGTGGCGGGTACAACCTTTGACTTCTCGGTGAAATGGGAAGCCGAAAGTGATGCTGGCGGTTTGCAGCCGGTTAACATCACAGGCTGCAGTATTTCGTTACAAGTGCGAAATGCCGCGAATGAATTGTTGCTTGATTGCAATAGTGTAGCTGGAGACATTACCTCGCCAGAACCTGCCAATGGTCAAATATTTGTGCATATAGCGCCCAGTAAAACAGTAGGCAAAACCCTCGATGCTTGGGCTGATGCGCGGTGGGAGTTGCGCGTTACATTTCCCAGTGGTGATGCTTATAGCCTGGTGCGTGGCTGGTCCACATTATCCGTCGGTGCTGTGCAATGAAAACACTAGAGCGGATAACATTGCGCCATACAGTGCGGCAAGTTGTGCGTGTCGATATGGGCGGTAATTTAGTTACGCTTAGGCACCTTAGCCAGCCCCGATTTAACGTGGTAACGATTGGTATGCAAGGTCCAGTTGGGACGGTAGCCGAAAGCGTACTGACCATGGCGCAGCAAGCTGTTCAAACCGCCAATTATGCGAGTGATAAGGCTAGCCAAGTTAGTCAGGATCAACTTGTGATGGTGAGCGGCATGAGTCAAACGATAGATCACTATATTGGCGCCATTGGCGCTCAGGAGTAACCATGGCAGAGCCACAAACGGCGATTGAAATAATGCTGAGTAAGTTAAGTCAATTGCTCGGCACCATTGACGGCAAGCTGCGTAACAAACTCAATAAGTCCGGTGGCACTATTGATTATCTTACTGTGACCAATCGCCTATCAGCCACCGCTGATTACGCGCATGCGCTAAAAGTGGCGAGGCTTTTTAGCCTGACTGGTGATGCTCGTGGCCAAGTGAGTTTTGACGGCAGTGGTGATGTTGAAATTACTGTCAACATAGCTGAGATGGCCAACAAGGCTGACAAGGGAGTTACTTACACAAAGGATGAAGTTAATCAGCTTATCCAGAACCTTATCGGTCTTGCGCCTGCTGAACTGGATACCATCTACGAGCTTGCCGCCGCATTGAAGGGCAATCAGGACAGCATTGGTACCATCATCACGATGCTGGCAGCCAAGGCCAATAGCGCCGATGTGTATGACAAAATCAGCGCTGATGCCCGTTACCTCTCCAAAGGAGCCAAGGCGGCTGATAGTGGCATGCTTGATGGTAAAAATGCGGGATTCTACGCCAAGCAAACAGGGCTAGATAGCACAAATCAGGAGTTATCTAGCCTGATAACCCAATTAACCGCCGCTTTTGATAACGGCACTAATTTAATTAACAGCGCATAAATGGAGCACCTATGAGTACGCAAGAAACAGCGGCGCTAATTGCCTCGGTCAATCAAATGACTGCAACAGTAGCTGGGAAGGTTGGACAGATTGATAGTAAAATTGATGAAATGGACACGCGCTTTGAAAGTGAACTCGCTAAGTTTTATTCTATTGGTAACTTTAAAAATCTAAGAAAAGTCATTCCGTGGATTGGTGACGCTTCACACTATAATTACGTTTTGCTGCACATGGAACCTAGTCCTGCAGAAAATGCTTTTGCTGATGCTCAATTTAATGGTAATGAGCGATTTGGCTTTGCACAATACGGTGAAATATTTTGCGCTCGAATTGTGTCTGGAACTGGAACTTTAACATTTGGCCGATTCTTATTTCACTCAGCTAGAGGGTATGGTGATGTTTCAGGGGCGAAAGTTGAAACGGCGTTTAATATTGGACTTCCTGCGCCTGTGATTGTGAAAAATTTCCCCCATGATGGGAAATTATTTAGAGCCATTCGGTTTGATCCAGTATCTCATTTATCTAATGGCCTAAGTATCAATGCCAGTTATCTTGGTGACTTCCGAGGTGTTGGAGGTGTTTCTAGCCACAACGTAGATGATAAATATTGGTTGAAAAGCATCGGGATTTTAGATTCGGAATCTCAGCCTGGAACTATTGTTGTTTAGGGGGAAATATGGATTTACTTGGTAAAGAACTACAAGAAAGTAAATGGCGTGAAGTTCGTCGTCAGCGTGACATTTTAATTTCACAAACAGACCACACGCAAATGCTAGACAGTCCGTTATCTGATAGAAAAAAAGCGGAGTTCACTGCATATCGCCAAGCATTGCGTGACTTGCCAGCATCTACTGACAACCCAGACGAAATTGTCTGGCCAGTAAAACCCGAATAACTAACCGCCTAAAGGCGGTTTTTTTATACCTCAACTCCGGCACTTTGCTGGAGTTTGTATTTATGGAGGCCGTATGGCTAATCCGATTAAACCTAAAGTTGGGCTGCTTAAGCATAGAGTGCTTAAAGCCTATCAGTGCCCTAATACTAAAAAGTGGCATGCAATTGATGCCGAAGTCGAACTTTTGCCAAGTGAGGCGCAGTTCTTAATTCTGTCAGGTCATTTAGACCAGGGTGAAGTAGTTGCCTCTGACAAAGCAAAAAAAGGAGTTAACTAATGCCTGAAATTGCCTCTTTTGTGCATAACGGTATCAGCATTGAACGTCATGCCGCCCCGCCACCAATGGGGCCTTTGGGTAGCGTTGTTTTAGGTTTAGTGGGAACCGCGCCAGATGCTGATCCATTGTTACCTAAAAACAGTCCTATTCGTGTCACCTACGGTGATGTCGGTAAACTAGATTTAGCCGGTACCGAAACTGGTACGTTGTGGCGCAGCTGCTATGAAATTCTTCGTTTAGTCTCTGTACCTATCTATGTTGTTATTGTTGAAGCTGGTGCAGATGCTGCGGCAGCTACTAACAACGTAATTGGTAAGAAAGATGCCATTACAGGGCAACGCACAGGTATTGAGGCTTTGGCTGACAGTCAAGAGAAGCCTACGCACATTGCAGCACCAGGCTTTAATACTAAACCGGTTGCTGATGCGCTTGCGGCAATGGGTAAGCGTTTATTTGCGATCCCAGTTGGTGACGGCCCAAATACCAGTGATAGCGCCGCTGTAGCCTATTCTGACAGCCTAGGTGGAGAAGGAACGGGCTACGAGTCTTTCTACTTAGTCGATCCTCAAGTTGCGGTCTACAGCCAAGCAGCTAAAGGGAACGTGTACTTTTCAGCGGCGGCAATTGCATTATCGTGTTTTGCCCGAGTGAAAGCGTGGGAAAGTCCTGCAAAGGGTGGTATGGGTGCGCTAATCCAAGGCACTGCGCGTGTTATTGATTACAACATCATGGACAAATCAACAAATGGTGATTTGTTGAACCGTAACGGCATTTCTTATTTTGCCAGAACGTCAATGGGTGGTTTCTCACTGATTGGCAACCGTTGCGTAATGGGGCGCTTTGTTTCTCAGGTCGGTCTTGAATATGCCATTGTGCGTAAACTGGCTGCAACCGCGCAACGTGCTATGGGGCGTAATCTCAGCAAGAGCTTTATGGAGCAAGAGATCACTAAGCTCAACTATTGGCTGAAGACGCTGCAGGCGGACGAAACCATTATGGGTGCTCAAGTGTATTTGCATCCAACATTGAATAATGTTGATACCTATCGTAATGGTGAATGGCATATTGCGATTAAGTACCACGGCTTTGCACCAAACGAGCACATGGTTTACCACTTAATAGAGGATACCGGCATTGTCGAATCCTTCTTAGAAGGAGTTCTGTAATGTCAGGACAACGCTCACGTATTACCCGAGCAGGGATGATTAATGGTCAGCCCCTCGTAAAAGAGTTGGATGAGTTCACTCCACCCGAAATTAAGAAAACCATGCAAGATACGCGTGGCGGCACATTTATTCCTGGTCAGATCATGGTTGGCTTAGAAAAAATGAGCGCTAAGTTCAAGGTCAAGGGTGCGAACCAAGAGTTGCTTTCTGCGTTTGGTTTGTCGGCAGGTGAAATGTGCCAAGTTGATGTTAAAGAATCACATCAAGACGAAGACGGTAACAAGTTTGCTATCGTTTACAGCCTTACCGGTGAAGTGATTAGTGTCACAGAGTCAGCTAGTAAAATGGGTGAACTGCCAGACCAAGATTTAGAAATGGCGATCAATGCATATAAGAAAACTGAAAGCGGTAAGATCATCTATGAGATTGATCGCAACGCGCAGATTTTGAATTTAGGCAATGGTGATTTGATGGTTGAACACCGCCGCAACATTGGTATGGCATAACACTTTTTAAGTGATGTGATAACAAGGCCCCTCTTTTGAGTGGGCCTTTTTTATTTGGGAGTAAGCAATGTTTGAACCTAAAGCACATGAGCTAGTTTGGCCTGTTAAAGATGACAAAGGTCAGGAATTATCGAACGTAAAAATTAATTTATTAACGATGGGCCAGCACCGCGAACTAAGCAAAATCCATAAAGGTAAAGACACAGATTTATTGCGCGGCTGTATTAGTGCAAGTACAGGGTTAAGCACTAAAGAACTTAAAAGCCTCGTTACGCCAGATTACAACACTATTCGAGATTTTGTTCTTGAGTTAATGCATGCCAGTGCGTCCACGTTAATTGCCGGTTTTGATTCGTCTGCAGATCCAGTTTTGCTTCACTCGTTCCAAGGTGACGATGGCCAAGATAAAACATCGTATGTTCTGCGCCCACCGACAGTAGCCACTACTGATTTGATGGACACTCACAAAGATGAATGGGAGCGCACTTTGTTTATTAGTGCGAGTTGTTCAGGATTTTCTCATGCAGAACTTGAACGCTTGAGTTTGCCGGATTGGAACTTATTGCAAGAGCGTTTAATTGATTTTTTGGAAGAATCGGCGGACTTCTTTCGCCAAAAGATGTTGAAGTCCTAACCGACGTGATCCCGCTGGTTTATCACGTTTCGCCAGCCGAGGTGTTGGGGTGGCGCATTGATGAAGCACTGCGCCGCTATCACTTGGCTGCGGCAAAATTAGGCATAAAGAAGGGGTAGGCCGTGGCGGATAATCAAACTAAAACGTCCATTATCTTATCTGCTGTAAACCAATTCAGTGGTCCCACTGATGATGCAACTAAGAGCGTTGGAAAGCTCAGAAGTGCAGCGGTTGAAACTAGCAATCAACTTAAGACTCTTGGTGACAAACAAAAGTTAGTTGAGCGATTTAAAAAAGTTTCAGCGTCTTTAGATGAAACGAGTTTAAAGCTAGCCGCTGCTAAAGAGCACACTAAACAGTTACAGAATGCAGAAGTTACCGGCGCAGCAGCGACTAAAAAGCATGCTGCAGAGCTTAAAGCGGCAGAACGGACAACCGCACAGCTAACAATAGCTTACGGCAAACAATCTCAAGAACTAGGCGGATTGCGTCGAGACTTAGGTGCTGCCGGCTTAAAAGTGAATGCACTTGGCGCAGAGGAGCTGCGTTTAGCAAAGCAGACTGCCCAGGCAAATAAAGCATTAGAAAAGCAAGCGAGTAATTTAAAGCAAGTCCAAACTTTGCAAGGTCGCATCGATGCGAGAAATGCTCAAAAGGGTGAGCTAGTCGGTGAAGCTATGGGCGTTGCGGCAATGGCAGCCCCCATGGTGATGGCAGGTAAGCGCTCTGTTGAATACGAAAGCAAGTTTGCCGATGTAAAGAAAGTCGTCAACTTTTCAAGTGATAAGGAAGAAGCTGATTACCGCCGCCAGATGATGAAGATGGCTGGTACTTTAGGCGTAAAACAAGATGGCATTGCTGACATCGTTACCGCCGCAGGTCAATCAGGTATTGAAAAGGATCAATTACTACAGTTTGCCTCCGATGCTACCAAAATGAGTGTGGCTTGGGATGTTTCAGCAGAAGAAGCGGGTTCTACATTAGCGACCTGGCGTGCTGCAATGGGGCTTACCCAGAAAAACGCCTTAGACCTTGCAGATGCAACCAACTACCTCAGCAATAACATGAACGCTAAGGCTAAAGATATTGCCGCTGTGATGGTTCGCCAAGGCTCAACAGCCATGGGTGCCGGTTTTAATTACAACGACACTGCGGCGCTCTCAGCAAGTTTAATTGCAGGTGGTGCAACAGAAGAAACTGCATCTACAGCACTTAAAAACATATCTGGTGCGTTAACGGCTGGATATTCAGCAACAGGTGGCCAAAAGCAAGCGCTGTCTAAATTGGGTTTTGATCCAGAAGAACTTGCCACGGCCATGCAAGATGATGCTAAAGGGACTTTGCTAGGCGTTTTACGTGAACTGCAAGACGTATCAGCTGATGAACGTGGCGCAGTCATATCACAGCTTTTTGGCTCTGAAATCAAAGGTGCTGTATCTAAACTGGTCACCACTATGGATGATGATAAAAATGGTTTAGTTGCTGCTTTTGGTCGAGTAGCTAAAGAAGCTGACCGCGCCGGTAGCGTCAACGATGAGTTTACCAATCGCTCTAAAACGAGGGAGCATTTACTCTCGCAATTGGGCGCGAAGTTTGACCGTATGACGATCACGTTAGGTGATCGTCTTTTGCCAGTTCTCGATGCCGTTGTTCCGCCACTTATGACAGTGGTTGATGCCGTTTCTGATTTTGCAGAGGCCAACCCAAAACTAACCAGTGGATTGCTTGGCGTTGCTGCTGCTATTGCAGTAGTGAAAGCCGGCGCCATTGCATTCAAGTTAGCCAAACTGACCATGGGCAACGGCATGGACCGTTTGAAAATGGGCAGGCTTTCTAACTCCACGGATGCAACAACAGTTAGTGCTAATCGTGCATCAAAAGCCCTTGATAGATTAAATCGCAAGTTAGGCGGCTTAGGAGGCAGTGGTGCAGGCGGTTATGGTCGAGAAGGTAGAACGAGCCGCCGTGGTCGTGTTGCTCGCCCTAGGGGCCGTTTAGGTCGTTTGCGCTCAGGCGCCAGCCGTTTAGCAGGGACCGTTGGGGATTTTGCCAGTGGATTAATGCCCGACTTTGCTATGGCAGGTTCTAACGATTCAGGCCCACGTCCAACAAAGCGTGGCCGTTTTGGTGGTCGCGCCGGCCGCATGGCAGGGCTACTTGGTGGTGGTGCTGCGTTGTCTATGATGTCTGGTTCTGCAGCAGCAGGGGACTTGGCAATGGCTGGGGCGGATATTGCCGGTGCGGCTGGCAGCGTTATGGATATGATTCCAGCCGGTGGCAGCGCGTTGCTCAAAGGTGCGGGTAAATTGTTCAAACCAGCAGACATATTGCTTCAAGGTGCCGGATTAGCTTCTGCTGTTTCTGGCGGTGACTCAAAACAAATAGGCGGCACTGCAGGTGACATGGTTGGTGGGTTAGGTGGTGCAGCAGCTGGCGCAATGGCGGGAGCAGCATTGGGATCAGTTGTTCCTATTATTGGCACTGCTGTGGGTGGCTTAATTGGTTCAATCGTAGGAGGTTTTGGCGGCGGTGCTGTGGGTGAGTGGGCCGGCACTAAAATTGGCGGTTGGTTCAGTGAAGATAAGACTGACAAGCCACCGCCAACAGCTATTGCACAACAGACCAAGCAGCTCGAGCAAGTTAATCGCAACATAACCTTTTCCCCTGTCATTCAGATCACACCTTCTGGCAATCCAGGCTATGACCAAAATGTTGGCAATGATCTTATGGCCAGAATGAAAGCAGAGCTTAGTCCTATGTTGCTAGGTAATAACGATGTAGCGACCAGGGCAGATAGCAGCTTATCTGATAGGAGTGATTCATGAGGCAAATGCTGGCATTAGGTGGTTTTGTGTTTTCGCTAAGCAAGGGAACGCCTTACGAGGGACTGCAGCGCACCAGTGATGGCGGTTGGGTAACAGTCCCTCGTTATGGTCAGAAACCTATCAGCCAAAATACGGGGCAAGCGTTAGAAAATATCAGCGTGAACGGAACCTGGTTCCGTGGTGATGGTATGGATAACATGGATAAATTGCGATCATTACAAGCTAGGCGCGTGCCTTTGGTTTTGACTGACGGTTATGGCCGCAACTTAGGGCTGTGGACTATTAAGCGGTTACAAGAAAAGCAAGACAAGATTATTGATGACGGTACCGCATTTGTAGTCGGGTTTTCTATTGAGTTGGAGGAATACGCCGGTGAATACAATACGCAGTCGTGATGGTGATTCAGTTGCGCTAATTTTGTGGCAGCAAATGCAAAGGGATGATGATGAAGCCGAAGAAGCACTTTATCGGCTTAATCCTGGTCTTGAGCAATACGGTCCTATTTTACCTGCGGGCATCGATATCACATTGCCAGAGTTAACAGATAAGGCGCCAGCCAAGGTGGTAAACGTATGGGATTAGGTTTTATTCCTCAAGTCAAAGTGAGTGGCCCAGGAGCGGCAATTATTAATAGCCGGCTAATATCATGGGAACGAGTAGATGCCTCGGGTATTCAATCAGATCAAATTACATTAACAGTGGATACGGCTGGACAGACTGGACTCCCGAAAGAGGGTGCCACGCTGCAGTGGTTTGAGGGTTACGACGGTAATTTAGTTGATAAAGGGGCCTATAAGATAACTCGTATTAGGCCAAAATTATACCCGCCGAGCATGACCATTATTGCTACTGCAGCGCCGTTTCAAATTGAAGATAAGACGAGGTTTAAGGAACGTCGAACCCGCTCATTTGAAAACATCACGCTTGCCGAGTTGTTTAGGCAAGTTGTTAGTGCTCATGGGTTTAGCCCAAGAGTAGCAACCGAGTTTGAAAGCGTTACCCTGGCACACATTGACCAAATAGACGAAACAGATAGCGCTTTTTTAACTCGTTTAGCTAAAGAGCGAGATGCAGTGGCCAAACCGGTGAATGATCTCTATGTTCTGGCTAAGCGTGGGCAAGTTAAAACCATCACTGGCCAGACAATACCGCCTATTGTGATAGGCGTTCCTGGTAATAACGATCCTGCAGATACGGGACAATTTATTAACTGTGAATTGGACAAACCTAGCCGGCAAAACTGCAGTGGAGTTAAAGCAAAATGGACCGATAGCACAACAGGGAAAGAGCATGAAGTGTTCGATGGCCAAGAGCCATTTAAGAAGCTCAGACAAGCCTACGAAAGCGCAGACATAGCTCAACAAGCCTGCCGCGCTGAGTTAGTCAAAGTTAACCGTCAGGGCTCTAGCGTCCGATTGGATTTGCCAGGTGATCCTTACTTGGTGGCCGAAGGGATTATGACGCTTAATGATTCGTTCCCTGCCGAAATGGCTGGCGCGTGGTCTATTGATAAAGTCACCGCTAGAGGTGACAGTAAAGGCGGTTACCGATGTTCGGTAATGGCTACACAACCTTCCAAATAAAAAAGGCCACATAAAGTGGCCTAGATACACATTATACACAGTCCAAACAGCTATATATAACTATGGGGCCTTTTTATCTAGAGTTTCCTTACCAAGTTTAGTTCGCTTCTACGCAATAGGGCTTTCGCTCCAAATCCAGTCAGCTAGCTCATTGATCTTACTATCCCATGCGTGTAAACCGCTGGTGTCGTCACTGTCGGCGCTTTCTTCCGCCCCAAACAGTTGACGTATAGCCTTTAGCTTGCCAATGGCTTCTTCAGCTAATGCTCTTTGCATAGCTATGCGCGCCTTCTGTTTCATCATATTCCCCTTATTATTCAATTATTAATAATTCATCTTATAAACTTAAGCCAGTTAGTGCAGCGAACCATAGTGATAATTTCTATCTCTGCCGTTTCAGGCTTCTTTAAAATAAGCATTCCAATCTCCTTGCCTCATTCACCAGTTGGCCGATAGTCTGGAAGTAATCTACCATGAAAACCCATTGATCATTGAACACGCCTATTTCCTCGCCGGTGTTTGCATGCTTTATGTTGAAGACAATTTCAGGTGCATTTGGATCGGGTTTCAGTTCAGTGACTTCGACCATTCCACCATTCCATCCGCCCATAGGAAGGGTAATAAGCTGCTTCCCTAACAAGAGTTCTCCAAATGTGTCTATCAGTGTTTGTGCTTGCATTTGGCCTCCTATGCTGCAAATTTTAAGAGTGAAGCTTGAACATGACCTTTACAGTAGGTAATGGCATATTGGCGTAGGAGAGCCAAGTAATAGGGGTTATTGCGATTTTCGAGCAGATTTAATCTTCTTACAGTGTTATATTCATCAACAGACATAATCATATCCTTAGTCGGGTTTTATTGTGTTGTGCGGGGGATAGGTTGCCGCCTTACCCCGCATTCATTTACTTCCTATCGTGCCAACTCCAAGTTTCATCTTCATCAAACTGATACTTACCCTTACCGTCTTCATATTTTTCAAACAAATCAAGCAGCGCTTCGGTAATAAGCATTCTCATCGTCACAGCTTTATCATCGTCTGTTCCGGTTGCCGTTCCCAGATTCTTCAGGGCCTTGTGAACGCGCTTATCGAGATCCACCCGCCCATTAGTAATTGGCCCATCTAAGTAATTTTCCTCACGCATAACTTCACGCATAGCAGCATCTTTACCTGCATGACCTGATTTTGAACCTGATTTTATTCCTAGCTTAGTCATTGATGAACTCTCTCAATTCTTTGGCTATTTGGCGCATTTCAAACGCTGCTGGATGGTCTTTATCCAGATCAACTACACTGCTGCCATCTTTAGCTGTTTCTGCATAAACCACACTTCTTGTTGTACCGGACTTGAACACTGGCAGCTCATAGGCCGCTAATGCATCTTTTACTTCATGGCTGAGTCTGGTGTTCTTAATCGACATGGTAACTAAGAATGCGGCTTTAGGGCGGCCATCGGTTACTTCCTGCCTCACCTTTATAATGTCAACGAGATCAGCACATGCCCAAATGTCATAGGGTGACGGTGTAGATGGGATAAGAACGACATCTGCAGCTTTAACAGCTGCGGCAGCCAGGTCTGCTACTTGAGGCGCTCCGTCTATAATTACCCAATCATATCCTCGAGCAACCTTTGGCAAGTCTCTAACCAAATTCTTGCCCATCTGAACTACAGGAAAGGTGTCTTCTTTGGTTTGTTCTGATGACCAGTCAGTAGCACTGCCTTGCGGATCTAAGTCGACCAGTAGAACTGAGTCTCCTTCAGAATACAGTTGGCATGCTAAGTTTGTGGCTGTGGTCGTTTTCCCTACACCACCCTTTTGATTTGCTATGGCTACAATCTTGGCCATATTGATTCTCCCTAGTCGGTTATGCCGTTTTGGCATTGACAATATAAGACAAAATAAACATTTGTACAAATGTTTATTTGTCAACAATTCCTATGAGGTAGCAACTGAAATGGCTACGTCCTTACTAAATCATATTAAGCTATTGTTTATAATGATATTTAATTGATTGTAAGTTTGAGTTCCAGAGAAAGGATTGCAAGTGTATCTGACGTGCACTGTGACGCTTCATAAGCGCAACTACGGTTTTAGTTCATCAAGTGCCTACACTGTGACGTTATTTTACTGGCGACGCATTGCTAGTGCATTTTGATGTGATTCAGGCTCTAGTTACCAATAACGATAAAAGTAACACAGCATGACAAACAAATCACCAACTGTACCAGAAACATAACTTTAAATAAAACAACTGAACCCGCAACCAATATCACTCAACTGTACCCGCATCCATCAATACAACTGTACCCGCTTCTAATCACATAACTGTACCCGCTTCCAAATTATAACTGTACCCGCGAATTACGTAATTCGCGGGTACA
>NZ_JBOZPB010000031.1:0-50091 GCF_050848685.1 Shewanella sp. MF08487 | reverse complement strand
CAAACGACGATAAGACCACGTTTTCCAACACCAGCTTGATGAAGTATCTTTGCTAAAACTCCGCAGCATGTTTCTTGGTAACACAACTGCGGAAAATTGCTGTAATCATTGATCTTACTGCTTATTAAGTTATTAATAATTCTAAAAAACTCATTATTTCATTGAAGCTTCCAACCACCTGTCAAGGTCCTTGAACTTGGGGTTTCTCAGCTTCTTTGTCCCAACCACTATTGTCGGGAAATTCAGCTTTCCGTTCGAATAGAGGGAGCACAGTTCATCAGCAGCCGCGTCGTCTTCATGAACATCCAAAAAAACAAACTGGCTCCCTTTTTCTTGCAAGTACGAATGGTAAATCTTGGTTTTATGGCAGTCTTTATGACCGAACAGCTTAATCAACACGAACGGCTCCTTTTTTCAAAAGGTTCACTTTCATAAACCCCCTCGATTTAAAAATTATTCTACAAACTTCAATGACTCCGAGTTAATACAGAATCGGACCCCTGATGGCTCAGGACCGTCTGGAAAAGCGTGCCCCAGATGGGCTTCGCACACATTGCATAGCACTTCGATTCTGCGCCCGAAGGTCGTATCCAGTTCATATTGAATTACGTTGTCTGCGACTGGCTCAGAAAAACTCGGCCATCCCGTTCCCGAATCGAACTTTAGGTTCGAGTCAAAGAGTTCGGTGTCGCAGCCCACACAGGCGTACCTTCCAGCTTCATAAAATGAACAGAGTTCTCCGGTGTGCGCGCGTTCGGTGCCTTTCATCCGCATGACCCGAAATTGCGCTGGCGTCAGAATTTCTTTCCACTCTTCCTCGCTCTTTTCTACTTTTTTGGGAGGCGCGGGAGTGCCGTTATCCAGGTAGTTGTAAATGCTTTTCCAATTGAACATATATTTGCTCCTTTATTTTAGGGTTCACTCTTTAGCTATCAATCCACGAGAAGAAGTCTGTAGCACTACCAATGAATTCTCCATCCACAAAAACTTGCGGTACAGTTTGGAGATTTGTTCTTTCCTTCAACTCCAGGTAAGTCTTCGGATCGTCGTCTACGCGAATTTGTTTGAAATCGACCTTTTCAGCAGTTAGGTAATTCTTCACGCGTGCGCAAAATGGACAATGGTCTTTCGTATAAATAACAACATTCTTAAGTGCTTTCATTTTTTCCTCGTTCATTTGGTTCATGATTTAGTCTCTTTCAAAATGGCAAGAGTATCCGCTGGGATTCCTCTGCAAATAGTTTTGGTGATATGCCTCAGCGTCGTAGAATTCTTTTTCCAGGGTGACGGTCGTGACCACTTCATTCTCGAAGCGACCGATCTCATTGACCTCATCAATCACGTTTTCGATAATCGCTTTCTGTGCATCGTCACGATAGAACGCTGCCGAGCGATACGAAGTGCCAACATCATTTCCTTGGCGATTCTTCGTAGTCGGATCATGGATTTTGAAAAAGTAATGTAGAATCTCTTCGAGAGATATTTCGTCTTGGTCGTATTCCACGCGAACCGCTTCGGCGTGCCCCGTTTTCCCTGTTATAATATCGGCGTAGGTAGGATCATCAAAATCTCCGCCAGAGTAGCCCACCTTCGTTGACGTCACACCGTCCAGACTCCTAAGGAGGTCTTCGAGACCCCAAAAACACCCTCCGGCAACGATCACATAATCTAGTTTCATAAAGCCTCCTTAGTTTTCATCCACTTACTGATTAGACTGACTTTACAGCATGTAAAATAGATATAATATGTTCAATAGTTCGTATAACATGACCTATTGGACAGTTTACGTAGGAGCTATATATGGATGTTCTCAGTGAAATTTTAGATAAGGTAGAGCTTACTAGCAGCTACTGGTATAGAACCTCATTTGCGGGAGACTGGGGCATCAGCCTCCCGCAGGAAGAGAATCTAGCGAGATTTCACATCGTGACTCATGGCGAGTTTTGGTATGAGGTGCCAAAACTTAAACTTAAAGCATTGGCGGAGCAGGGCGATATTTTGATCTTTTTCAAAGGGATGGAGCACACCATGGCCAGTGCACCAAAAATCAAGGCCGAGCCTGCGGTCGAATTTAGAGCTAAAGCCAACCTCACCGAAGCTCAAGTTTTGGAATACGGTGATCAGAGCAAGCTCAAAGCCAACGTCGTTTGCGGACATTTTTGTTTTAATGGCGGACCCGATCATCCATTCTTAAATTCGCTGCCAAATGTCGTGCATATCAAGAGTGCTGATAACTCCCACTCGCCTTGGCTTGCCATGCTTTTAAGTATTATAGAGCAGGAAGCAAAATCAGGGCTTCCTGGAAGCAACACGTTAGTCAGAAAGCTGACCGAAATTATCTTCGTGCAAGCGTTAAGAATCCACATGTACAAATCCAATAAAAATGCTGGATTCTTCAAACTGATCGAAAATCCGCAACTCAGCAAAACCTTGGAAGCTATTCATCATAGTCTCGATAAAAAATGGGGTCTTGACGATCTCGCCGGGATTGCGGGGATGTCGCGTACGAACTACAGCGTCAAATTTAAGGAGCTGTCAGGCATGACACCTCTTGATTATTTAACCTATTGTCGGCTTGAAAAAGCAAAGCAGCTGCTTAAAGAATCCGGTAAGTCTGTTCCCGAAGTGAGTGAAGCCATTGGGTATCCGGCACATGAACACTTTCAAAAGTTGTTTAAGAAAAAAATTGGCAAAACTCCTAGCGCGTACAGAAAAGAAAATTCTGAAAAGGTGTAAAAATGAATATCTATAACTCTCCTGTTACCAAAATAGCTTTCTGGGTCATAGTCATTGGTGGTGCGGCTTGCCTGCTTATCCCTTTGTTTGCACCTCTTCTTCCGCTGCAATATTTGAAAGGTTATGGCGAAATAGGAGATGTTCTTGGAGGTATTTCAAGCCCATTTGTACAAATTCTGGGTTCAGTGCTTCTCTTTCTGGTGTTAAAAGCTCAGATTGACGCTAATGGCATCCTCCATCAGCAAATCGAAAAGGAATATACGAAGGAGCAACTGAGGCACGAGTTGAATCAGCTTCACGAACTTTATATGTTCGTCGAAAGAAACATTAAAAATTTTAGCTACGATCAGGAAAAGATGATTGATGGCAAGTCGCAAATGATCCTTTTGCATTCCCGGCGAGCGATTAAATGTTTCATTGAGGATCTAGAGAGCTTAGATGTTGATATTCACAAAGATGACGACATTTTAAGGTTCGACGGGGTTAAAGAAATTATGAGCATTTTGAACAGCGTTGACCTATATTTCGACAAAATCAAAGACAGCGAGATTGCACCTTATCATAAGAGTTTTTATAAAACGCTTATGCAGCACGAACTTCTCTTCAGCGTTTTTCCTTATCAAGATCTCGACAATCAAGCGTACCTAAAACAAGAGCATTGCCCAGAGTGTGGTGAATATCATGCAAATTATCCGCCACTGATTTATGACCGGTTACAGAAAATTAAAAAAAGTTTCTCCTGATGTATTATGGATATTTATTCGGTATCGGTCCTACCAAAAAGCTATTTGTAGTATCTCGAGTACGTGCTGTGGTGTAGTAATTCCAATCTTAGAAAACTCAAAGCTTATTCTGAAACTATCGGAATTGTCGGTTGGGTGAGACTTAGTCGCCCCGTAAAGCCTTATCGGGGCGGCAAAGATAACTTTTTATATCACTGCTATTGATGACGTCCTTTGTTTACTAAAGTTGTAAGCCCTTATTCTTTGTTTTAGACCTTCAACCACTCCGGGCTTGTCACTAGGAGAGTCCCCTTGGCTAACCTTAGCCGTCAGATCGTATTCAGCGATTTCTAGCCGGTCCCCCTGAATCATTTTACGCCAACCGTTCCACAACTTAGGGTCAAGCTCTTCGGTACGCCAACCATCGGTCGGTTCGCTCCGACTCGCTAAAGCCAGATCCCTGATTTGGTTCTGGAGCGTTAGATCGTCAATCATTGTTCAGCGCCGTACAAAAATGCTATTTTGTTCATACTCAATGCGTTTGTGGGTTTGGTTTGTTTGGCGACTGATCTGATCGCGCAAACTGCATTGAGTTCCCTTACCTGAGTGATCTACTATTTCGCACAGTTATTTAGCTTTATCGTAACGCTCAAGAAATTGGGCTTAATGCCGAATACAATAAAATAAAACAGCCAACCCTTGAGGCTCTTATGCGCCAGAATTTACCAGTGACGGGTCGAAACTTAGAACTCCCAAAAGATACCAATATTCTTTCGACTACCTCCCCTCAAAGCCATATCACGCACGGCGGCCGCAAAAACTGAGTGCAACACCTGACCTTTCCGGTACGGTGCTGCCACTATGTCCTATCACGAACTCAGTATCCCCGAACGTGCGACCCTTCAACTCGGCCTTGCCCAAGGTTTCAGCCAGCGGCGAATTGCCCGGATGCTCGGCCGCTCCCCCTCGACCATCAGCCGGGAGCTGCGCCGCAACCGGGCCCCTGGCACCCGCTACCAGGCCTGTGCTGCCCAGCAGCAGATGCAGGTCCGCCGCCAGGTCTGCAGGCCTCAGTGCAAGCTGCTGCCGGGCAGTGAGCGCTTCGAGCTGGTCGTCCATATGCTGCGTGAGGGTTTGTCTCCCGAGCAGATTGCCGGCAAGCTGCGCAGCATGAACATACCCAGCCTCAGAGAGGCCTACGTCTGCCGCGAGACGATCTATAACGCGATCTACGCCCTGCCGGTCGGTGGCCTGCGCAAGGAGCTGATCATCTGCCTGCGCCAGGGCAAGACGAGTCGCAGGCCGCGCTCTGGCGGCGTCGATCGGCGCGGCCAGATCCCTGAAATGCTCAGCATCCACGTGCGCCCGCCGGAGGTCGAAGACCGGCTGATGCCAGGCCATTGGGAGGGCGACCTGATCAAGGGCAAGGCCAATGCCTCGGCGGTGGGCACCTTGGTGGAGCGTACCAGCGGCTACCTGATGCTGATCAAGATGGCCGACGCGACGGCGACCTCGGCGCTGGAGGGCTTCAGTGCGGCGCTCAATGGCATGCCGCTGGCGGTGCGCAAGAGCATGACCTACGACCAGGGCCGGGAGATGGCGCGGCACGCCGAGATCACCCAGCGGACCGGGGTGGCGATCTACTTCTGCGACCCGCACAGCCCCTGGCAACGCGGCAGCAATGAGAACATCAATGGACTGATCCGCCAGTACCTGCCCAAGGGCACGGACTTGTCGGTGCATAGTCAGGAAGCCCTGGACGCCATCGCTTTGCAACTGAATATGCGACCGCGCAAACGCTTCGACTTCAAATGCCCGATCGAGGTGATGGGCGAAGTGATGCAAGAAGCCGTGGTGATGCGGCATGATGCTCCCGCTTCAATTCAATAACCGTGTTGCACTCAGATCCTGCAACCAGCTATTATGATGGACACACCAAATAACTCACTGCATGAGGCAACCCATGAAAAAGCAATTAAAAATAATTCTGCTCGCGTCCCACCTGGCTCTGTTTGGCGCGGGAGTTGGGCTAGGGATCTATATACTTCCGATTTTGACAGCACAAGAAAACGCCACCATCGCCGAAATTGAAGAAGTGCAAAAGGTGGCAAAGTATAGCGGAGAGTTCAAGAAAGATCAGAAAGGCAGCGACGCCCTTCACTGGGCGAATGGACAACTTTTTGTTACGGATAACGAAATTGTATTTAAAGGTGATGTAGCACCTGGTCCAGACTACAAAATTTACCTGACAAAGAAACAAGCCACCGACAAAGAATCGTTTTTGGACATAAAGAAAGAAGCAATTCTGATTGGCGAATTGAAAAACTTCGGGAATTTCAAGAAAACCATTCCTGCAAGCGTCAACGTCAACGAGTTTACAACGGTCCAAATATGGTGCGAGCATTTCTCTAAGTTCATCGGCTCCGCAAAATATCAGTAAACAAGCTTAAACTTGGATCTTGCCTGTTCACGAATAACATGCGCCTCATGCCAATGGAAATTAAAGTCTTGCCGGGCATGAGGCCTCCCCTCCACGTCTAGATTCTTGAAGTCAAAATTGACCTCAACCGACCCTCAGACACTGACTACGATGCCTGCATACCCTGAAGCGGTTCACCAGATGGGCTTGCGACAGAGATAAGTACGCGCCAACCTCAGATGCCGCTAAGGCTCTATACGCCGCCTTATCGGAATGGGTGGAATTTTGCGCGCGAGCGTCTAATGTTATCCAAGAGCGAGGGCTCTGATTAGTCCCGTCTCCCATGAAGATTCGCAGACTAAGACCCCTATTAAATCTGTAACATTTCGCTAGTTGGGGTCGTCTCAGAATTCGGAAAATAAAGCACGCTAAGGCGTAGTCACCCCGTGACTCCCCCGCGCCGATGCAGCGAGCTTCGTTCCGTCTTGCAGTGACGCAATCAGCGGGCAGGAAACGTTCCCTTTCCGCGCATGGCAGGCGCACACCAGTTCAGACAGCACGGCCTCCATGCGTGCCAAGTCGGCCATCTTCTCGCGCACATCCTTGAGCTTGTGCTCGGCCAGGCCGCTGGCTTCCTCGCAATGGGTGCCATCCTCCAGCCGCAGTAGCTCGGCGATTTCGTCCAGGCTAAAGCCCAGCCGCTGGGCCGATTTCACGAACCGCACTCGTGTTACATCCGCCTCGCCATAGCGGCGAATGCTGCCATAGGGCTTGTCTGGCTCCGGCAGCAGGCCCTTGCGCTGGTAGAACCGGATGGTCTCCACATTGACCCCGGCCGCCTTGGCAAAAACGCCAATGGTCAGATTCTCAAAATTAATTTGCATATCGCTTGACTCCGTACATAACTACGGAAGTAAGCTTAAGCTATCCAAACCAAATTTGAAAGGACAAGCGTATGTCTGAACCACAAAAGTCTGAACCACAAAAGTCTGAACCACAAAAGTCTGAACCACAAAACGGGCGCGGCGCGCTCTTCGCCGGTGGGCTGGCCGCCATTCTTGCGTCGGCCTGCTGCCTGGGGCCGCTGGTTTTGATCGCCTTGGGGTTCAGCGGGGCATGGATCGGCAACCTGACGGTGCTGGAACCCTATCGCCCGATCTTCATCGGCGCAGCGCTGGTCGCGCTGTTTTTCGCCTGGCGGCGCATCTACCGCCCGGCGCAAGCCTGCAAACCGGGTGAGGTCTGCGCGATTCCCCAAGTGCGAGCTACTTACAAGCTCATTTTCTGGATCGTGGCCGCGCTGGTCCTGGTCTCGCTCGGATTTCCCTACGTCATGCCATTTTTCTATTAATCACAGGAGTTCATCATGAAAAAACTGTTTGCCGCCCTCGCCCTCGCTGCCGTTGTTGCCCCCGTGTGGGCCGCCACCCAGACCGTCACGCTGTCCGTGCCTGGCATGACCTGCGCCTCTTGCCCGATCACTGTCAAGCACGCGCTTTCCAAGGTTGAGGGCGTGAGCAAGACCGACGTAAGTTTCGACAAGCGCCAGGCCGTCGTCACCTTCGACGATGCCAAGACCAACGTCCAGAAGTTGACCAAGGCGACCGAGGACGCGGGCTATCCGTCCAGCCTCAAACGCTGATCCGTTAACCGAACTCGGGAGCGACACATGGGACTCATCACGCGCATCGCTGGCAAAACCGGCGCGCTCGGCAGCGTCGTTTCCGCGATGGGCTGCGCCGCCTGTTTTCCTGCCATCGCCAGCTTTGGCGCGGCCATCGGACTGGGCTTCTTGAGCCAGTACGAGGGGCTATTCATTGGCATCCTGCTGCCGATGTTCGCCGGCATCGCGTTACTCGCCAATGCTATCGCTTGGCTCAATCATCGACAGTGGCGACGCACGGCGCTCGGCACGATAGGCCCGATCTTGGTGCTGGCAGCGGTGTTTTTAATGCGGGCTTACGGCTGGCAGAGCGGTGGACTGCTCTATGTCGGCCTGGCCTTGATGGTTGGGGTGTCGGTCTGGGATTTCATCTCGCCAGCACATCGCCGCTGCGGGCCGGACAGCTGTGAATTGCCAGAACAACGTGGCTGACGGCAACAGCCGTAGCCACCACAGAAAAGGAAAAATACATGACCACCCTGAAAATCACCGGGATGACCTGCGACTCGTGCGCGGCTCACGTCAAGGAAGCCTTGGAGAAAGTGCCCGGCGTGCAATCGGCGCTGGTGTCCTATCCGAAGGGCACAGCGCAACTCGCCATTGAGGCGGGCACGTCATCGGATGCGCTGACTACCGCCGTGGCCGGACTGGGCTACGAGGCAACGCTTGCCGATGCGCCACCGACGGACAACCGCGCCGGCCTGCTCGACAAGATGCGCGGCTGGATAGGGGCCGCTGATAAGCCCAGTGGCAACGAACGCCCGTTGCAGGTCGTCGTCATTGGTAGCGGTGGAGCCGCGATGGCGGCAGCACTGAAGGCCGTCGAGCAAGGCGCGCAGGTCACGCTGATTGAGCGCGGCACCATCGGCGGCACCTGCGTCAACGTCGGTTGTGTGCCGTCCAAGATCATGATCCGCGCCGCCCACATCGCCCATCTGCGCCGGGAAAGCCCATTCGACGGCGGCATGCCACCCACACCGCCGACGATCTTGCGCGAGCGGCTGCTGGCCCAGCAGCAGGCCCGTGTCGAAGAACTCCGTCATGCCAAGTACGAAGGCATCCTGGACGGCAATTCAGCCATCACCGTTCTGCACGGTGAAGCGCGTTTCAAGGACGACCAGAGCCTTATCGTTAGTTTGAACGAGGGTGGCGAGCGCGTCGTGATGTTCGACCGCTGCCTGGTCGCCACGGGTGCCAGCCCGGCGGTCCCGCCGATTCCGGGCTTGAAAGAGTCACCCTACTGGACTTCCACCGAGGCCCTGGCGAGCGACACCATTCCCGAACGCCTTGCCGTAATCGGCTCGTCGGTGGTGGCGCTGGAGCTGGCGCAAGCCTTTGCCCGGCTGGGCAGCAAGGTCACGGCCCTGGCGCGCAATACCTTGTTCTTCCGTGAAGACCCGGCCATCGGCGAGGCGGTGACAGCCGCTTTCCGTGCCGAGGGCATCGAGGTGCTGGAGCACACGCAAGCCAGCCAGGTCGCCCATATGGACGGTGAATTCGTGCTGACCACCACGCACGGTGAATTGCGCGCCGACAAGCTGCTGGTCGCCACCGGCCGGACACCGAACACGCGCAGCCTGGCATTGGAAGCGGCGGGGGTAGCCGTCAATGCGCAGGGGGCCATCGTCATCGACAAGGGCATGCGCACCAGTAGCCCGAACATCTACGCGGCCGGCGACTGCACCGACCAGCCGCAGTTCGTCTATGTGGCGGCAGCGGCCGGCACTCGTGCGGCGATCAACATGACTGGCGGCGATGCGGCCCTGGACCTGACCGCAATGCCGGCCGTGGTGTTCACCGACCCGCAGGTCGCCACCGTGGGCTACAGCGAGGCGGAAGCACATCACGACGGGATCGAGACCGACAGTCGCCTGCTAACACTGGATAACGTGCCGCGTGCGCTTGCCAACTTCGACACACGCGGCTTCATCAAGCTGGTCATCGAGGAAGGTAGCGGACGGCTCATCGGCGTGCAAGCGGTGGCCCCGGAAGCGGGTGAACTGATCCAGACGGCGGTGCTCGCCATTCGCAACCGTATGACCGTGCAGGAACTGGCCGACCAATTGTTCCCCTACCTGACCATGGTCGAAGGGCTGAAGCTCGCGGCGCAGACCTTCAGCAAGGACGTGAAGCAGCTTTCGTGCTGCGCCGGATGAGGAAAAGGAGGTGTTCAATGAGCGCCTACACAGTGTCCCGGCTGGCCCTTGATGCCGGGGTGAGCGTGCATATCGTGCGCGACTACCTGCTGCGCGGATTGCTACGGCCGGTCGCGTACACCACGGGCGGCTACGGCTTGTTCGATGACACCGCGTTGCAACGGCTGCGCTTTGTACGGGCTGCCTTCGAAGCGGGTATCGGCCTGGACGCACTGGCGCGGCTGTGCCGGGCGCTGGATGCTGCGGACGGTGACGGTGCGTCTGCGCAGCTTGCCGTGTTGCGGCAACTCGTCGAGCGTCGGCGCGAGGCCCTGGCCAGCCTCGAAATGCAACTGGCCGCCATGCCAACCGAACCGGCACAGCACGCGGAGAGTCTGCCATGAACAGCCCAGAGCACTTGCCGTCTGAGACGCACAAACCGATCACCGGCTACTTGTGGGGCGCGCTGGCCGTGCTCACCTGTCCCTGCCATTTGCCGATTCTCGCCATTGTGCTAGCCGGCACGACGGCCGGCGCGTTCATCGGGGAGCACTGGGGTATTGCAGCCCTCACGCTGACCGGCTTGTTTGTCCTGTCTGTGACGCGGCTGCTGCGGGCCTTCAAGGGAAGATCATGACCGCTTCCCAGCCAGCCGAGAGTGGGCAGCTTTGAGCTTCGCTACCAATCTGGAGGAGTACCACCATGAACGCAAACGCCCCGAACACTGCCAGTTGCACCACCTGCTGCGTATGCTGCAAAGAAATTCCGCTCGATGCCGCCTTCACCCCGGAAGGCGCGGAATACGTCGAACATTTCTGCGGGCTGGATTGCTATGAACGCTTCCAGGCACGCGCCAAGGCCGCGACAGAATCTGACATTGCGCCTGTCCCTGGCGGTTCGCAGCCGTCAGATTGAGGCATGCCCTAACTGGGCGTCAGGCCGGAACCTTGGGCAGTGTCAGAATAGGGCCGATTCCAGCATTTTCTGACGACTCGCCTGCAACCTCTAGGGCCTCAACCTGACAGGCCGCACGCTTAGCGTACGATTTTGTCCGTTTTCTCTATCGTCCCCTATTAGTAAAAAACTAGAGTTGATGAATATTAAAACGGCCTACGACCTAGCACAAATGCCTGCAGGGCATGCTCGTAAGCAATTTAGCATTGAAATCGAGCGTACGGTTCGTGAGCTAAATGGCATCGAGTGCAAACAATGGGATCAGGCAAGAGCCGATAAACAGCAGATATTTTCAACTCGTTCAGTTGGTGAGCGGATAACCGATTTTAACTCTTTACTGCAGGCATTGAGTAAGCATGTTGGAATTGCAGCAGCGAAGGCAAGGGCACAGGGATCTAGTTGCAAATCAATGCTACTGTTCGCCAGTAATTCGCCTTTTGATGATCAACCTAAAAGCTTTAAAACGCTGATCCATTTCCCATGTGCGACAAATAGCACGGTCGAAATGACGCAGGCTGTCTCAGCGGCTGCACCCAAATTATTCAGAGAAGGTGTACGTTACTACAAAATCGGAGTTGGGCTCATCAACCTCGTTTGTGACAAGCGTCAGCAATTCGACTTATTTAATGCGCCAAAAGCTAATCCTGCTTTGATGCAAGCGCTTGATGGCATTAACTTTAGGTATGGCCGTGATACGCTGTTCTTAGCTGCACAGGGAATCGAACAAAAGTGGGCTATGCGGCGAGAACTGCTTAGCCCTCAGTACACAACCAAGTGGGACTGTTTGCCTATGATAAAATGCTAATTTTGACCCTTTTCAATTTATCTGTGGCCGAAGTTGTAATGTTCGGTCCTGTTGGGTTGACCATATTTTGGTATTGCTCCACATTGTATTCAGGATCATTTGCGATTTGACTGGAGGAACTAAATGAAGAATTCGAAATTCAATACATTGCTCTCAAAATGTGATCCAACGGCCCCAATACCTAATGATTTAGCAGAATTGCTTGATGCCCCCTCTGTTGGAAAAGAGGTCATTCCTTATAGTGTAGAGAAATCAATAAGTTCTGAAGAAGAGTATCGAGCTGCTTTAAAGCGAATTGACGAACTGTTTGATGCATTGCCTAATACCGCCGAAGGTGACGAACTTGAAAAATGGATTTCGTTGATTGAATCATATGAAAATGACCACTTCCCAATGTAAATCAATATTGCCCCAAAGCGTGCCAGAGAAACTTTTTGCCGTCATTACAGAATTTCATCAGTTGACCAAATTTTTGTAATGTTACAACGCCTAGATTAGTTAGCAGCGTAAGTGTTGTAGTTTTTGCACTTAATTCTTCTTGGAAGTTCACGTTATTCATACAGCGAACCTATCTCTGACGCTTACGACAAATTCACCAGTTCTCGCAACGCATACACGATCTTTGATGACGAATCCCTCAACCCAATGATCACCAGTGTAGGAGGTGGATTCTGTTCGATAAATTTCGTCTGCAGACGTGTTTGATTGAGTAGATATTTCCCCCCTAAGCTGCCCTACATTTGCCGCCTCTTGACCTGTGTTTACTACCTGCCAATAAACGTCGAACGGTGCAGGAACATTAGTCTTAAGTTTGAACTTTAACTCCTTTCCTTTGAGTAAAGGCTGTCCAGACTGAAACTCTTTCCAATATATGTTGGATTTATAACTTGCTTTTATATTCGCTGAATATATGTTTGCAACAATAGGGTATCGAAGTTGTTCCTTATGGGGCACATTAAAGCTTAGTGCAGGTAGATTTGTTGGTTTGTATACATCAACAAGTGACTTAGTTAACTTATCTTCCTCGATAAAGGTATCAATATTGATGAAATCGTCTCTGAGCCAATCCACCCATCGGAAAAAAGCTTTTGCTCTTGCGTTATCATCCTCATGCCATCGGTCAGCGAAGTTTTCTCCCGGATTAGCAGGGTTGGGGATAAGCCACTTCCCATCAGATGTGCGAGTTATCAATGTGTAGGTATTTCTTGCGTAGTAATCATTAAAAACAAAGCTATTGCTTAATTGATGAGAGTGCTGGTTTAAAGATGATATTAGATTTCTCAACGTGTCATAGATAGTTGCTTCATTGTTATAACTATTGGCAGCTAATACAGTAATGATCATTGAGATTGGTTTGAAGGTTTCAATATCTGATTGTGAAAACCTTACGTCACGGTGTCTCTTTAATAGCTGAATGGCCCTCTGCAACGGCGTTTTAACGTGGATATTTGGAACATCGTCAATCGAATTGTACAACTGTCTTTGATTGTTGAAGATGCGTTGTTTCTGAGTTAATTTTGCTTGTTCAAATACAGTGCCATTTCTTTCGTAAAACCATGCAGCAAATCCTTTCGGGTTGCTCGTTGTCCAAGAGTAGCTGTTTTCTTGATCTTTATTTGTAGCTGCAATTGATTGAGGTCGGGCTAATAAACTGTTTTCTACAACAGAAGGGAGTATATCCATATGGAATCCAACCCCATCATCTTCAGCATAGTTAAGAGTCCAGCAGCGCTTTCCTTCATCATCTAACAATCGGGAATAAGTGCCATTCTCTTTAATCCGTTCCCCAACCTGATTTTTTACAGTGGAGGCTAGTACAGCCTGTTTTGAATGCCCCAAGTTGCAGACCAAATCAATGTCATAATCTGCATCTTTACTATTTTTGAATGGGCGGATTTCTGTTCCAAGCTTAAAAGAGCCTTGAAGGTATACCTCTGGGACACGAAATGTTCCAGGATAGTTACCTTGCTCTAGGTGCGTTTTCATTGAATTAAAGCGATCAATCGCTTGCTTATATTTAGTCGGTGAAATATCCAACTTTTTCGCCGCTGTTAATAGGGCCTCTTCCCTAGAAACTATTTGAGTCACGATACATTTCCTCCTAAGACAAAGTTGCTAATCTCTTTACTTCCATATGTAAAATTCTTGTCGGCTAAACTGATCAAATTATCGATTTCAGAAACGTCATCGAGTGGCAGATCAGTATCTGACTCAAAATCAATTCTTAATATTTGCTCAGGCTTCAAATGAAGCTTTAGATAATTCAACGCGCTTTGGCTCTGAAGCGATAGCATGAAACTTATAAATTCTTTATGCCTCCAGCCCGTTGCAAGACCCCAGTCTCCCTTGTGCTTTAAACCATAGGCGACTTTGGAATGACCGGTGCCGATGGATACCACTTGTATATCATCGTAATTTATCCCCAGTCGTTTTTGGGCATCGATAACAGCCACTAATGCTGGGTTGTTTGCCCACAGACCACCATCTGATAACAAGTACTCATCAACTTTATGAGGGTCAAAATATGTTGGGGCTGAGCAAGATGCTAGAACAGCATCTCTGACTTTGACCAACCTATCGCGATTAAACGTTGGGTCATAAGCCGATTTAAATACATGAACTCCGCCGTTACCAACATCCGTTGCAGGTAGAATCAGAGGCTTGGCAATTTGCCCAAGCGTACTATCGTTGAAAACACCTTTAAGAACTTTATATAAACTGCCACAGTCATAGACGCTTTCAAGCAACGGTTGCGTAATGTTTCGAAGCTTCTTAAAAGGTATTCTCGACTTTTTCTTTTTGAAAATATCTTCGCCATGTTCTTTGTACATGTTAACTATTTCGGTTGCGCGGATGTCGCAGGCAACACCAGCCGCTATTATGGAACCCGTACTAGTGCCAGCTATCATGTCGAATGACTCTAAGAGATTGATTCCGAGTTTTTCTTCGAAACATTTAAGTATGTGCGCAGGGTAAACCCCTCGTATTCCACCGCCATCAATGCTTAAAATCTTAAAAGTCATATGTATCCTTACTCCTCTGTAAACCGCCAGTTGACCAAATTTTAGTAATGCTACAGAGTGGCTCTTCTAACGATGGCTACTCATTGAGGTATTGATAGATTAACTTTTCCGTTTACTTGAGTTATCGACAGTTTAGACCTCATTTCGTCACCATCGAAGTCATATACAAGAAGTGCTGGCTGATAGAGATCAAAGGCTTGACCTATGAATACACAAGCAGCGTTAGATGCACAGATGAGCAAGTGAACACGCTTCACAGAAAATTGGTCATGAAGTTTTTGCAGTATTGCATGAAGTTCACTTTTTAATTCTAACCCGTTTTCCGGATGCGGGATCGCCGCATTACCCATTTGCTTGGCTACGATTTCAATCTCAGGATAACCGAGAGCTGTTGCAGTCTTTTTCATTACTTCAGGATATTGAGTTAATGCTATAGAGATCGTGACTTCTGATGATTTTCCTATTTCGCTCTTCCAGTTCACCTTGTAAGGTGTTTCTGAGCGAGAATCCTGAGGCCAAACCCAGCAGTTTCCATCTCGGTATCTGAGCATTGGCGTGATTTCAGATTTATTTCCTAGACACGCTCCTAATCCGATCAAAGCAGGCATTGGCCCAAATGCGAATAGCGCCGCTCGATATCCATAATTTTTTGTTTGATTAACTATGGTTTCTGCTTCCTCTGTAACAATTTCATCCATTTCTTTGGTAAACCGTTCAGGTTTGGTTCTGTATCGGCGTTCATTGTCACTAAGATTATTCAATGCTCCTCTCATGCGAGTTCTTAACCTAGATAAGCTTCCTGCAATGTCTCTTGATTCAGGGGGAGAAACAACATGGCCTCCTACCGGCCAAAGAACTGAAAATACAGGAATAGGCTGGAAACTCAGTCCTTCAAGTAATTTCTCAGTATTAATTAAAAACTCGGTTCGCATTTGAGTAAGTCTGGATGCAGGGTAATCAGCACACGCAACTCGATCTATTAATCGGTGGTGTTTGTCGCATAGAAGCAAGATATTAGCTGGCTCATTAGAAAGTTCTTCGGATAGATAAGGTATACCCCTTGGGCCACTCTCGGATGACGCAACATTGTGAGCCAAGTATGAATAGTTACCAGATGTCCCCGTCAGATCATCAATATCCAATCTATCCCCGCAGCCTTCAAACATACAATAGCCATGACTATCACGCATCACTTGATTAATTGTGGACTGTGTGAAATCTTTACCACGACCTTTATTAAATCGCTGTTCGATATTCCTAGAGATATAGTCGATAACGTCATTGACTGGCAAGACTCTAGATTGGCTAACACAGGAATTCCATATTTTAAATAGCGACTCTATTGTTCCATATTCGTTTTGAGATATGTTGCGACCCTGGAGGTGGCGAACCTCAAGACTATCCCCACAATCCATCAATGTTAGAGCATCCTTAAGCTCCGCATCAATTACGTTAAGCCGAAAACTGGCTCGGAACTCATGTGAATACAATATATATATCTGGTTTTTTACACGCTCATCGGTAAGTAATCCAACATGCTCCCACACAAAAAAAGTCTTAATGCCCAATAGAAACTCTGCGAGCTTGTCAATTGACTCTATGGGATAAAAACATGCTTGATGAAAATGTAGCCTCTCGTCAGTCATCGATTTGTTCCTTAAAAATTCGTTTAAATGACCCGTTAATTTCCCGAAAGATACAGACGTCTTTCTGACCAACAATTACAAAGACTAATTCTCTGTCAGGGTTACGTTTTATGCATTTCTTCCAATCTGCAATATCTATATACGATGGGGTGGGTGTTGGTTCAGGATGTGTGTGCCATGTACCCAAGTAGCCTAGTTTGCCATGCGAACTTTCGTAATAAGAATTAACTGATTTCTGGTGATGAGGAGCACGCATATTAAAGTTAACTCTGGTGGCAGAATCTTCTTTCTGAGGGGTAGTACAGTGTTCTAGCCAAAATTCATTAGCGTCAGCGGACTGAGAACCAATTAATGCTCCAAAAGCTTCACTTCTATCACGTGACATCTGCCTGTAAGAATACCAAACGTCAATTAGTTCTTCGGAAAGGTAAATTTTCGTATCTTTGATGCCCGTATCTTGCTCAATGAGTGCAGACATCACAGTCCTCATCAACCAAAGGTAAGTATTCAAGCGAACTGCTGAAATTGTAGTAACGATGAGTCAGCCTGATGCCCTCCGCCATTGCATCTTCATCTAAGCCCTTCCAACTGACTTTACATGACTTTGCTTGTTTGCCTTCCAAATACCGAATGGCCAAATTTGCTGCCATTACAGCTGTTTGAGCCGAACTTGCTGCGCCATATGAAATAAATTGTTCCCCACAGCCAGCGATATTTTTCATGGTTACCTGATTGGGTTCGATAAAATTCATATTTGACACAAGCCCTCTTACACCTGTTTCTTGGCAAACGTAAGAGCACAATAAACATCCCTCTGAACTAGGGATATCTAATGTTGCGTGGCCGCCAACGCCAAAACCTTCCAACCAACTGTTCATGACAGCAACTTTTGAGTTGTTATCCAAAAGGTATTGTTTAAACAACCGTTCCTGGGTCGGATTGCCTATAGCAATGACAATCAGGTCAAAATCATTCATACGGCTACTGCGAGCAAACTCCATCAGTTTATCTAATTTCCATTGTGCACAAGACCAGGGGAATTGTCGTTGAAGAGCGACACTTAGGGCTGCGGTTTTAGGTGCTCCTACCCAATGCTGTTCTAAAACATGGCGATACAGATTATTGATTTCGTATACATCAGGATCTACTAACGTAAGATGCCTGACTCCGGCAGCAGATAACTTATGCGCAATTTCACAGCCTACTGAGCCAACACCTATCACTGCTACCTTTTTGTCTGCTAACGACAGAATGCCTCCACCACGTTCCACAGTATTCTCTTGATTGAATAGCCGTATTGGTAAAGCTTCCAATTTCCAGTTTTTCAGCTTTTCATCTGATAGTGGTAGCGCATTTTTGGTTTTACCGCTAAGTTTCAGTGCGAACCAAGTACGTTCATCATTAACAGTTTTGGCAGTAAACACGAGCCAATAAGCAGTTTCACGCCATTGACCGTATTTTTGTTGTAAATCACTTCTAACCTTTACCGGTAGCGAAGATATTGTATTTAAATACCATTCATCGAGAGCATCTGAATGTTTAGGTGCAGGAGTAAGTGTCTCGATTGGAATAACAACCGCTTTTCCTGCTATGCGTCGATTACCCTTATCTATAGATAATTGAATATCACTGATAACCGAAAGCGAATCGTCAGCCGGATGAACCATATAGTGGCTTTCGATGCCAAATTGCTTGCCACCTACTGGCCTATATACCGATAATGTTTGTAGAACCGGCCTTGCGATATTTGCCAGTAGGGGTTTAAAGCTATCTGGAGCACAGATTCGCAACCATTCACTGGAGAACTCACGAAGCAATTCACTATGGTTCCAATCTGGATTCGTTATGCATTTCTCTAACAACAAGATATGCCTCCGAAGCGATTCTTCTACGACTAATAGTGGTTGTTCGAAATTTACTGACAGTGACTCTGGAGCATTAACACAAACAGTGCCAATCTGAATCCCTGCATATTCATGAACAGAGACATGAGCCAACCTGCCAATGGAATCAGGGTTAATTAAGAAAAATTCGGGCAGGCGGTAGTAGGGAGGATCTGCTACCAGCATTAATTGTATACCATGATTAAGGATCGTTGTTTCCACTACGATCCTCTCACCTCCAGCTACTTCACTGGTTGTGCAGTTGAAGCCCTGGTTGATAAGGTGCTGTTTTATTTCGCTTAGCACACTATGCCCCCTGTGACGTTCCAACTACCCCAGCGCTACTGTAAGCCACTTTTTTGGCATTACTGTCTTGCTCCTTTTCTGGTACTTCAAAGTCACCACCGAACAGTCCTTGCAAGATTTCACATTGTTTACGCAAAGAATCTTCGTTTAATGCTTGATCGAGTTTAGTCAACATTGCATTTAGCTTGTTATAGAGCTGTGTTCCTGTGTCAATACTACTGTTTTCAAAAACATTTCTGTATGGTTGAACCGGTAACCGCACATCGATTTTGTACTTACCATCATCAACCCACTGGAAATAATTGGCATTCAAAATTGCTGAAACAGTGTCGCGTAGCGATTGCAAGTCACTGAGTTTACCGTCATTGCTGATAGATGGACTGAACTTATCTTTCAACATTAGTGTGAGTCCAATTGAAAACACTTTTTTGCCTACATTTTGGCCGAATTTTTCATCTCTCCAGCGTTTTACGTATCTGACCAAACGTTTGACCTGTCTGATTTTCAGGTCTGCAGAGCCGATGTATTGGCTGCTATCATTAATATGTTCTATCAGTTTTTTTGGCTCTGCAGGAGACCACACACGGTTTTCTACATTTGAGTTCAACTTACCGACTGCCAGTTCATACTGCTGACCTAGTTTCCGGTATATGACTATGTCGATATGTAGGTTTAAATTCATGTAGTCAGCAGTGACACAAGGCTTTTTTATTCTTGCGTTTTTAAAACCACGCTTTTCCAAAACTTTTAGAACAAGTTTTTTAACTTCAACCGGATCATCAGGAGCATTATCTGCATCAATAACAACTGCTCTATCGATATCAAAGTCAGCCACTGGGTGCTTTATGCCTGTATGCGTGCTTAAAGAACCTTGAATAAACGTTTCAATTATTGGATAACCTGCGTTTTTAAATTCATCCCTTAAATCATCCAGGATACTAGAGTCCTTCGACCTGGCTTCCCGGTAAGTATCATCCTCTCGTCCTAATTTAATTTTGTCGTGAAATTTTGAGAATTGGTTTTGTAAAGACATAGTTAGCTACCTCTTATAAATTTGTTCACTGCAAATCTCTCTAAGACAAACTCACAGGTGAACAAGGTCTGCACCTACACCTATGTCGCTCTCGCTGGTTATTAACAGAAGTTAATTTATTAACCATCGTTTACAAACATACGCCTTCTAGCTAAATAGATCAACTGCTGTTAATATAAAAATTAACGGAGGGTTATTTTATGGCTGACAAACTTCAGCAAGCCGCACTTATCAGCAAAAACATAAAGCACATGCGAGAATTACTTGGCTGGACACAGGCAAGGCTCGCTAGCGAAGCTGGGATAACAGCGGCAGCACTGAGCATGATCGAAAAGGACGAAGGCCGAATGCCAACTATTGTTGTGCTGAGGAAAATCGCTTCGGCATTGGGTGTTAAACCTTATGAAATAACAGGAGAAGATGCACCAGAAGATTCTGGAGATAAAACGATTGAGTTCTACCGAAAATGGGGAGAACTTGATAAGCTGCCAGAACAGGATCAGCGTATATTGCGAGAAATGATGGAACGCTTCACCAAGAAGTAAGGAGTTGGTATGGAAGAACAAAAAGGAGCAATGGAGGCCGAATCTTTACTTGAAGATCTGGGTTTTGATCAGTTACCGATCAAAGTAATTCAATTTATTAATGCCGTTTCAGACGAAAGCTTTCCTATCAGAATGGAATTCCATGCATTTGTATCCGATCAGTTTTTAGGTAAGGCAATCGGTAGTCAAGATGGGGCTGGAATTATTATTAATAGCAATATTCCAGATTCTCGGCGGCTAAATTTCACTGCGGCACATGAAGCAGGCCACGTTTGTATGCACATAATGCAAGGCTCCTCTCAAGATTTTGCGTGTGGCAACTCTGAGCTTGGAGATTATTTTAAAGATCCGCTCGAACGCCAAGCTAATGGCTTTGCATCTGGGCTACTAATGCCAAAGCGATTGGTTAAGTCTTTGACTGATGGCGACGTAAACTGGCATAACATCAAACAAATATCCGATCTATGCGACACCTCTTTGGAGGCTGTTTTTAGAAGACTATCATGGCTTGAGAAAGCGCCTGTGGCGATGGTAATCCACCAAAACAAGCAATTTAAGCGTTTTGTTCCTACAAAGCATTTTAATTTTTATATAAACCAAACTAACCTATCCTCAGAGCAATTGGATTCTTGTACAAATGTCAGCCAAGAGGCATTTCCTAGTGACTTTGACGTTGTAGACCCGATAGATTGGGTTACACCAGAGCGAGATGGCATGAAGTTACTGGAGTTATATGCAAGCTCAATTGTACTCAAAGACGGGTTTATTTATACATTACTTAGTTACGATGATGACTGCCTGGAAGAAGTTGACATCTAATTTTTGCGGTTTGCAAACCTAATAGGCCAGTTACATAGTCATAGCAACAAACTTGGTTTTCTCTGAGTCGTAAACGACTGTAAGGTTAAAATTTCAATACGGTACATAGTATTGATTGGGATCTCAAAGATACCCATTTAGGAGTTTGTTTTTCTATTACTTTAAGAGGGTATTATCCCCATAGAAATTTTTATCTGAAATTGACGAATTAGAGTTAAGACTTTAACTCAGAATTGTCCCAAAGTGATTTTGCTAAGGTTTAATAGACATTCGTAGTAAAATTACAGTTTCTCACTTTAGTTATTTTATAGTTGCTCCTATTTGTCAGACTATGAGTACATTTTATGTCAATGTATGGTTATATGTTTTAGCTAAGTACTTGTTCCTAGGTATGCTGCTATGTCATGGTTTGGTTTCAGCGACAAGTATTCCCTCATTCACTGGTGCGGTAAAAAATGCACTAAAGGTCTTGGATGTTGAGCAGATGAACAATCGCTTAAACCAGCTAGTTAAATACCTAGGTGATCGACAGAATTAAAAGCTGATAGTTGAATCAAAGTAAGAGAGCGGAAAATCACGAATGGAAGAAAAACATCATTACCATGTATTTTATATTGGTTTGTCAAATCAGACAGGTCAGCAAGTTCAATGCACAGTGACTATCCCAGGGTGAGATTATGCTTTGTAAATTCTGTTAACATTTAGCTATTTTGTTCTTAAGTCGACTTAATGCGAGATTATTGATTGATATAAATCATCCATAATCGAATGAAATTCGTTCGACTGGATAGGTTTGTTAACCAATTTAACAATGTATAATCCGGCCCTGGTATATGAATGGAGATGGTTTTGATGAGCGATTTAAATTTCTAAACCCAAATGAGGAACAACTTGAATTTTTTGGGGCAAGATACAAAGAGAATTGTAATAGATTAGGGCTTGCATCTGTTTAAAGCGTCAATAGGGCTTTGAGAGCTGTCTACATGTAAGCGTCCATTTTAGGACGTCCTATTCCCACTTAAGATCGCGCGATAAGCTGTGCACTCATCATTACAGGAGAGTGATATGGCAAAGCGAGCTTACCGCAACGCTGCACAATGGCAGCAATTAATCGACTTATGGCACACATCAGAGCTGAGCATCACTGAGTTTTGCCAAACCCATCAACTGAGCACCATGTCATTTTATAAATGGCGGCAACGTCTATCACCACAAACTGAGCAAGCTAATGTGCACCAGGATACACAGTTTATCGATTTATCCGCGCTTGCACATCACGGTAACACCCGCTGGCATATCGTCTTGTCACTGGGCAATGGCGTTGAACTTACCCTTAGCCAGCAATAATGTTTATCCCTGCTGCCAACCAAAAAATCTGGCTGTGCACCACACCCGTGGATATGCGTAAATCCTTTAACGGTTTAAGTGCCCTGGTGCGCAATAAACTTTGCCATAATCCACAAAGCGGCCAGTACTTTGTGTTTATCAATGCCCGCAAAACCCAGATGAAGGTGTTGTACTTCGAAAGCTCAGGCTATTGTGTCTGGGCTAAGCGCCTCGAGCAAGGTCAGTTTCCGGTGAAACCGCATCCGAGTGGGATCCAATCACTCACCGGTTGCACCCTGCAAATGATCGTTGACGGAATTACCGTACTTCGCCAGAAACAAGCGAAGCGCTATGGGCAGTCAATCGCTTGATAAGTCTGTATAATTGACGCTATGAAAATCAAGCCTTCATCCTCATCCAACGTGGCAGCGGACGCCGAGACACGGGTTAATTTGACCAGTGAAATCGCGCGCCTGCAGAGTTTGTTGCAACAGGCTTCTGCAGAGAATCAGGCCTGGTCAGAAAAGTACGGCAAGCTGGAAACTGAGCATGCGTCATTGCGCGAAACCTTCGCAGGCATTCAGCAACGCTTAGCCTGGTTTGAGAAGCAGTTGTTTGGTCAGAAGTCAGAAAAGCGCGCCTTGGAATTGGGTATGCAGTTAAGCTTACTGGGCGATATGGTGCCAGCACTGGCCCAACCCGAAGGTGAAACCGAATATACCACCTACACCCGCAGAAAAGGCAAACAGCGCCCGGATGATTGCGTTAATGACAGTGGTTTGCGATTTAACGATAACGTACCGGTGAAAGTGATTACGCTGATACCAGACGAGTTAAAAGGGGAAGATGCCGACCAGTATGAAGTGATTGGCGTAAAAAGCACCTTCCGCTTAGCACAGCGCCCAGCGAGCTTCGACGTGCTGCGCTATGACCGGCAAATCATCAAACACAAAGACAGCGACACTATCCTGCCAAGCGCAGCGCCGTTCAATGTGCTGGATAAAAGCGTGGCGGATGTGAGCTTTATCGTCGGCATGTTGGTGGATAAATTCCAATACCACTTGCCGCTGTATCGCCAACACCAGCGCTTAGCCGCAGCGGGCATTACTTTAAGCCGCAGCACACTGGGCACCATCGTGGCACGCGGTATTGATTTACTCTATCCGATTGTGGATGCGATGCTGACCAGCATCTTACAAAGCCAGGTGCTGGCAATGGACGAGACGCCGATTAAAGCAGGCAAAGCAGGCCCGGGCAAAATGAAGCAAAGTTACTTCTGGCCGGTGTATGGTGATAAGGATGAAATTGTTTTTACCTTCTCCACCAGCCGCGGGCGGCAACATATAGAAGAGATATTAAAACATCGCTTTAAAGGGACTTTATTAAGCGATGGCTACAGCGCCTATGCCAGTTATATAAAAGCGAATGAGGGCTTAACCCATGCCCAGTGCTGGGTGCACAGTCGCCGGCAATTTATTGCAGCCGAAAACAGCTGGCCACAACCGGCCAAAGAAGCGATAAGCCTAATCGCCAAGCTGTATGAGATAGAAGAGACTATCCGAAACCAAAAGCTCACGGATGACAAAAAACGCCAATACCGGCTTGCGCACAGTAAACCGGTGGTTGACCGCTTCTTTACGTGGTGTGATGACACCCTGCATAACCTGACGCTGCTGCCAAAAGACCCCCTCTACAAAGCGATTGGCTATGTACAAAGCAAAGAAATGGCACTGCGTGTCTTCTTAGAAGACCCCGATGTGCCGCTGGATACAAACCATCTGGAGCGGGCGCTCAGGCCCATACCCATGGGGAGAAAAAATTGGTTGTTCTGTTGGACAGAAATCGGTGCTGAGCATGTTGGCGTTATCCAAAGCCTGATAGTCACTTGTCGATTGCATGATATCAATGTAAACGATTATCTGACCGATGTACTGCTACGTATCAGCCAACACCCTGCCAGCCTGGTGCATGAACTGACGCCACGGTATTGGAAAACCCAGTTCGCCGATAATCCACTGCGTTCAGACCTCTTTGCTTTACCCGCCACTTCGGTAGAATAGCCTCCAGACGGAGGCGATATGCGCATAGAAGACCTAACCTTAGACGAATTACATGACCTGAACGAGCTCATCTGCAAGCGGATAGACTACTTACGTTTGCAAAACGACATCAATGTTCTAAGCCAGCTACGTTTAGGCCAAAAAGTCCACTTCAAGGCCAAAGAAGGCCAAGTGTTCGGCGTGGTTATCAAAATCAACAAGAAATCAGTGATGGTGGTCAGCGATGATAACCGCCAGTGGAAAATCCCACCAGGACTGGTGCAGATCATGAAAGACATCTAGCCAGGATGCTTGGCCGAAATCTATAAGGCGTCAATACGTCCTAAAATGGACGCTTACGTCTACATTAAGTTTTGAAAAACTCCATCATTTGTAAAGTCTCTCTCTGAGTATTAAAGTTTGATACTGAAATGGCAGTGACCACATCGGTGTACTGCCTTTTCAAAAAACTTCTGCGCAATCCGTATTTCAGTATTTTAAGTCAATCAAAGTTTTAGATACTGCTCTTCACTTCTAATATTTCAAATAAAAACTGCGCCTTTCCTTTTTGACCACTCACAGCGGGATACACCGAAAATTTAACCACTCCCGATTTGGCAACAGGGTTTAGCGTTACCGTTTGACCAGGCTTTACTACTTGACCAAGTACTTGAACACTTATTTCAGCATCAGTGCGTAACGTAAATAAAGCATCTTGCGGTCCCGAAGCGAGCTGGCTTTCAACTGTTCTCAGATCATTAATGACGACTTCACTGACAGGATTGTCTACAGAGCTAGCTAAATCCTTAGATACTGCAAGAGTGGTTAATGAGCCTACATTTACTATGTTAGGCGGCTGATAAGTAAAGCTCTTGCTACTAACGCCTTGGTTGCCAAAAACGTCGGTAGCTTTCACCGTTAAAGTATAAATCTCACCGGATGTAAGTGATGGGAAAAGCCTTGGATATTGCAATGAATACACGTTATTGCCTTTACTTACAGTGGCCAAATAAACCGTGTCGTTAGCTGAGCCGCCGGAGATAATAACACTATCGATGGTGTAGCTTGATTCATCTGCAATGGACACTACCAAGTCATCTAGCCCGACAATGTCATTGAATACTGCACTACCGTAATTGGTAATGCTTATTGTTGGTGCGGCGTTTTCTACTTTGAATGTTTGAAGCGGGGACACAGTGGTAGGCCCGTGATTCTCGACCATCTCTAATTCTAGTGAATGGTTTCCTGTCGGCAGAGAATTTAAGTTAAAGACGTATTCCCAATTAACACCGTTGCGAATTGAACTAATAGGGTCTAAATATTTTGTACCATATTTAATTCTAGCGGCCTTCATGACTAACCTTTCAAACCAACTGCCTGCACCCGGTAGATAAACAAATGCAGTAAGAGTGTTAGTTGTCGTATCAACTTTAAAACTGGTCATTTGCGGGTATTGAGCATCGTTATAGGTTGATTCGCCGTAGCTGTAATTCGCGTAAAGTGTTCCCATCGGCAGGCCCACTGACACAACACCGATAGCATCGTGCAAATAGCCATATCCACCTTTGGTCATCTCATATGTTAAACCCGTTAAGCTACAAATTGACTCACCTGCTGGAATGTCGCAAGAATATCCACGAAAACTTGCGCGTTGCACGTAATCCCGCGGCTGCACCCGAAGCTCAAAATCAGTCATTGTAGCTGGCAAAATCGAATTATGATGCATGATCCCTGTCGTAATAGACATTCGAACGTCATTTAACAAAAATGTTGCTGACGTCAACACTGGGGATTTTGAAGCAGTTTCAGACAATGACAAATTGTATTGGATAGTGCCTGCCATCCATCGACCAAAATCAACCCACTTAATTTGGTTTGCGTTGTTATATCCAAATGGCGCTGTCATATCAAAATAACCGTATTCACCATTAATTATAACATTTGTCGCTCCCACTGAGTTCGCGAGAGCAAGCCCCCCTTTCACTCCAGCGTCTCGAACGTTATCTACTGGTACTCTATATAACAATCGAACGGGGTTGGTTTTGACTGTCATGCCTGGCGTATAAGCTACAAAACCTACAAATGAACTAGATACACTTTCAGCCAAGTTTGCATCCGGGTCGAAGACTGCAAAAGGAGAAGATGGAGCCCCACCATAGTTGTCGTAATAGAATGTTTTGACAGTTGAACGAGTGATGTTACCTGCGGCATCATATAGCTGAGCCTGCATTGAATATGGATCAGTAGCGTTATTTGACGGTAATATATCTGATAAGTCTGTTTGTGCATTTATCACAGCTTTGAATGCTGCTTGGTCTATGACCATGGGTCTTGTTAATACGATGGAATCGGAATTTAGTTTTTGTACAATGACAGAACCTGAAACCGCACCTTTTACATCCGTTATCCAAATTTTCGAATCTTCGCCGGTGTTTTGTGTATTTAGCCACCAAATCTCATTCGACCCTGTTTCGGCACCATAATTGCCTGTTCCATTTCCATACCAGTCTCCAATGATAGGTCCCTCAGTATCAACTTCAACAACCTTTGTATACTGATCAATTGTTGTACCAGAACTGTTAATCGTTTCGATTTTAAGGCTATACAAACCATCCATCAATTTGGGGATAGTTATTGATTTTCCGTAAAATTCTCGTCCAGAAAAGCTTAACCTGTCAGAAACTCGAATAAAATCTGTGGTGTTGTTGAACACCGTCACTCCACTGGTGTTGATGACTGATAGCTTAAGTTTGTTATCAAGCCCTCCAGAGAGGTAAACCATCGCATCAGTTTGAGGGTTAATGAGCGAGCCCTCAGTGGTTTTCACTGTAGCGTTGGTGTCTGTATACGAAAAGCCTTCTACTGCCGCGTTAGCCATGCCAGAGCAGATGACGCTACACAGCCCTAAAAGTAGTGATTTATTAATTTGCATGGCCTGCCCTTTAATTGGTAGAAGTGATTTGCGGAATGTCGATCATGAAGCTTGCCTGCCCTTTCACACCAGGAGAAGCAGAGTAAACAGGAATAACAACTTCACCTGTGATGCTGGGGATGATCGTGATTTGTTTAGTTTCCCCAGGTTGCAACACGCTACCAAGGATATTGACGTTGATTTTCGCGTCACTACGTAACGTGATAAATGCCGTTTGAGCACCGGACGCGAGTTGTCCTTCAGCCGTTCTGAGCACACCAGTTTTAATTGATGTAATTGGGTCGTTTTGAGTGTTCTGCAGTTGTTTATTAACAGCCAAAGTCGTCATTTGCCCAACTTGCAATAAATTGGCAGGCAAATACAAGAAGGTTGAAGTTAACGTCGATGCGTTCCCTGCTGTATCTTGAGCGGTAATATTGATAGTGTAAGTTTCATTCGCTTCCAAACTAGGGAATAAACGAGGGTAATTCAGGTCGTAAATACCATCACCTAAATTATTTGTAGAAACATAAACTGAATCCTTAGCAGCCCCTCCAGATAGCACAACCGAATTGATATTGGCTTCACTATCATCAGTAATGCTGATACGTAAACTCTCTAAACCATTAATGGTGCTTCCGTTTGTGATTTGCGCTCCAGAAGGCGATTGCAATCGCAAAACTGGAGGCGTAGTGTCGTTTAGATAATTGGATAGAATCGACTGTGTTACCCGATTACCATAGGTGTCATCTGCGTAAAACGAAATATTTTGACGACCACTTGGTAATCGATTGAGTTTAAAAGTAACTCGATGACGGCCGGTGCCGGTGATCACCCAAGAATCGGGAGATATTGCGAAGCCTAAACTAGATTACAATCGGAAAACCTCTGTCTTCCACATTCCAGAACGCCAATCGCTAGCAGTGTTCGTGTCGTACACGTTTACAGTTATTGAATCATCAGTAACATTGACCGATTCGATTGTGGGAGCAATAAAATCCCAATATGTATACCAATAATTAAATTGAGCACTAAAACGTCCATCACTGACACCGTTCACACTTGAGTAGACCACATAGCTGTAGGGTGTATAGCCAAAACCAGACTCAAATACTCTGTTGATTGTAACATCGCAATAGGTTTCACCAATTGGGATAACACAGGAGCCTAAACCTGAAACAACGGCTAATTGTTCATAACCCATTTTTTCACTGTTTAGACGAAGCCTTACCACTTTTGTGTATTTGCCAACACTGATTGTTTCGCCCCCACTGCCACCTTCCTCACTAAACCATTGTACAGTGTTAGGTTGCTTAGTAGGCGAACGATCAACACCTGGGCCTAGGGTGAACTTGAAATCAGAAAGGTAATTGACTGAGTAAATGCCACTTTTCGTCAGCGCAACCCAATATGGGTTTACTGTAGGATATGAGACAGTAAATTCGTTATAGACAAAATCACCCTCTCGATAACCATAACTACTCCAACCATAATCCCCGTTTGCTTCCAACGTTTCAGAATAGGGCCGTCTATAGCGGACTTTTATCGGATTGTTGTAGATGGTCATCCAAGATGTGTACGGCTTCCACGTAGCACTTGAAGCATCATAAATGTCGCTACGAACTGGTAAGGGATATGAGGCTTTTTCGATAAACGAGCGAGCAGTAAAATCTGAATAATTACCTGCTGCATCAAAGACCCTAAAACCAGCCTGATACCAACCTCTATCACTGGGAAAAACCTCAGATGGTAGGGACGAAAGGCTCGCAGTGGAAGTATCTAAATCCAATTGAGCATTAATCGAATTTATTAATGAAAGGCTCACATCATCTTTCACAATGTAGAGAACATTTTTGAGCCCAGCACCTGTATCTTGAATACCTGTGAGTTTTAATTGGCCGAAATCCATAGGGCTATATGAAGCTAAAGTTCCACCGAAGGATCTATAGTTAAAAGCTAAATCAGAACTATTAGCTGTTGGTGCTTGAGTATCTATTGTCACCGAAATAGACCAAGAGCCAATCACATTCCCATCAACGGATAACAAGTCAGCCTGTAAGGTATAATTTCCCTGTGAATTAGGCGCAGCTATAGAGATCTGTTTTCCGTAAAAGTCTTTTCCTTGAAATGTAATTCTGTCAGAAACACCAATCATACCTGTATTGACTTCATTCAGCTTAACCCCACTAGAAAGCCAATATAATTTCAGCTTACGATCAAGACCTGCAGACACAAAAACACTCATTGACTGTTCCAGTACCGGATTAATGACCATGGTCGAAGAAGCTGTCAAAGTTGACTGTTCTTGCATGACAGAGGTAAAGGTTATACCTTCAATTTCCGCGAATGCAAAATGTGGCAAGGCTAATAACGCAGCCGCTAAAAGTTTGTAGCGATGCTGACTGAAATTCATAAGTGGCTCCTTCATCTAGAGCGATTATTTTAACACAGATAATTAAGTTTGCATGTTATTTAATCTAAGTTAAGATCTAACATAAACCATAGTTCTAGGTAGGAAATTCATGAAACTTATCAGACTGATTAAAGCCGTATCCATTTGTGCGATTGCTTCAGCTACGCTAAATGTCTACGCCAAAGATGATGGCAAGAAACGGCCAACCCTAAACGAATTGATGGCTGAAAATGCTTACATCGAACTTGCTGAACGTAATGAGCTCAGCAAGCCAGTTGTCTCTTCATGGGAACAAAAAACGATGAAATCAGAAGGTGGGAAAACCACGGAGGTTGTTGAGTCTTGGAAAGTCGAAACACGTATATACAGTAAGCCTAAGAGTGACAAACCTTAATCAGTTTTGCTAACTGCCCATGAACCTGCTCAGCTAATCCCCGCGAATTGGTAAGCACGATACTTTTGTCACTGAGAACCACGCGATAAGCGTTCATTGTACTTTCAATTTTAAGTTCATCATTGGCTAAGTTGAATTCTCGACTCCAAATGCGCCCCCCCCACAGTGTCAACTCGAGCAGGCAATCAGACTCGTAAAGATAAGACATATAGACCTTTTTCTTTAATCCAAGCGCCACCAACGCCCCCCCCCCAAGTACAACCATCCCAGCCCAAGGAGTTAATGAGTTATGGAGGTTGACGATCACAGACAACGTGCTGAAACCCACAATTGAGATCAACGAATAAAAAACTGAGCGAGGGTAAGGTGTGAATGAAGTACCAAACCATACTCGGATTTTAGGGTTGTTGTGACAAATTCTTATCGCATTCACAAAATTACATCTCCATATTTGAATTAGGATGGATTATAGTAGCGTCAATAACACAAATCTATAATGCTAAGGCATATGTAAATTGTTTATTTCATATTCAGAATTAGTGGACGAATGCGGTAAACTACTAGAGTCAGAAATGCCAGTAGTGCTAGTTCAAATTATTCATGCCCGAGGTCACAGCGCGGCCTACCATTTAAAACTGGGAGTTATCCCAGAATCAAATGACAAGATCATTGTTAAGTACCAACTTCCAAGCATGACCGATAATCCATCGGTTGCGCAGACGTGGATAGAGACTCTTCTGTCGCATTATCCTCAACTGGCTATCCACACCTACGGCGCTTTCAAAACTCATTCCTTGCCGATTGAAAACGCCTAGCACTACTGCTGGACAGGATAGTACGGCAGCTGTGTAAAGGTTTGAACGGTATTTAACAGGCAATGTGAGTCAATGTTAGGGTAATTTCGTGCAAATACATCCAATGCGTAGACCCCGAGTAAGTAAGCATCATCAAAGCTCACAGGAACAGCTTTTGGCTTCTTGCCACCCTCATTGATTGAGAAGAAAAACCCATTCTGTTGTCGCTTGACCGAGATGCTTTTGTTTTTCTGTGGGCCATGTGACTTAAACTCAATGAATGGAATGAATCCGAATAGCACGGCTAACAAATGCCGATATTCAGTCGCGGTGATTTGAATTATTGTCTTATCCTGCCAATCAAACTTTTTAGTGCCATCCCCCATTCCGTTTGCGCCTTCAATGTTCAAGGTGTGAAAACCTTTCTTAGTGACAGATGCGACGATGGTCAGCGCAGCGGCCTTACCGTGGATTTTTACCGATTTTTCAAATTCTGGAGCAGCTGCAGGCTGAACATTTTGAGCGCTTTGTGCGGATTGCTCTTCAAATCCGCGGCGATTGTCATGCTGGGGTTGGTACTGCTGATATTCATCATAATTTGCGGCCTCGTGGTGAGGCCCAATATTCATAGGGTTACCTTGGCGCGGTTGAAAATAATGCGTCTGCTGTTGCATTGGAGCAGATTGGGCTTGTGGGGTTGCGTTGTAAGCGGGTTGGCTGTTATAGCTGTTATTCATTTTTAAATCTCCACTAATCATCATGACTATGATTAGACCAGACATTTCAAATGACGCAAAAATTGGCCTTTCGACTCAATAATACAACTCGACTTTACGCCACAACTTCAAATTGTCAGTATGACCGCTCATAAGTGGTGGCGAATACGAAGCCCCATAGCTAACGACGCTAATCAGTTCACTAGGCACCCCTTTGGAGACCAATTCGTTTTTTACTCGCTCCGCACGTTTGCGTCCAAGAGCAAGATTGTAATCAGCTGAGCCACTAATATCAGCATAACCAACAACCAGCACTCTACCGTGGGTTTTTAAAAGATAATCACGGTGCTTAGCCAAAACATATTGAGCCTCGGCAATATCGGAATAGCCGACAGCATCATACTCAAAATAAAGCGTTCTATCGGTGGGTTGGTGAATAATGATTTGGGCATCAGCATTGAATTGTTGCAGATCACGCTTTTCATCATTTGCAGCTGGCGCTTGCGTTGGCAGATAGCTATCACTGTAAGCAGATGAAACTGCTGCACGGTAAACATCACGATAGTAATTCATCATGGAGCTACGGCCATCATTAACAGCCGCATCTCTCGCCTTTTCCAATTCGAAAGCAAGATCGAGATCGCCTATTTTTCTCCCAGCATCAGCTGAAAGGTTCCGAACATCGTATCTTTGTTGATGCCTTACATTGATATTTTGAACATAAATTGTTTTACTACAGCAATCAGAAATTTCAGGTTTTTCAGTTGATACTGATACAGCACACGCTGAAAGCATCATGGCGAACAGTGATACTGTTGCTAGTTTGTTGATTTTCATCATATGGCCTACACAGTTTTCTAAACGCAAAGTTTTTAATATATAATAACATTTTTTTAGAAGAGTTCTAAGTTTTCTAATGAATCAGAAGAAAGGGAATTTCGGAATTTTACGAGGTAGACGGTGACTAACGCCGCATTCGACATTAACTCTTTTGATGTTTTGTACAACAAACTGACTCTTGAATTAATTGAACTAGCCAGTCATCTTCCTGATGCAGCTAGCAATCAGTCATTTTTTTATAAAATAACTCCTTCACCCCAAACATTTGATAAATTCAAAGTAGAACTATTTTCTGACATCAAAGCGCGAGGGTGGATAGCATCTTCCTTAACTCAAATGACGCTTTCTGAAGATTCAATCGGCAGAACCAGTATAACACCAGGTGTTATCATTTTCCCTCATTCAGAATATAACCATATAAATCAACTGATTGAAAAAATAAATAATACGAAAGATAACATTCAAGCGTTACTATCAACGCATGACCTACACAAGTTAAGAGCAACGTTAGCCCGGCAAAATACATTGTGCTCACTCGTTATGCTCACAAGAAAAATCCACGTTTTAAAATGCGAAGAAAAATCTACCATTTCAGTCTCTTGGTACATGAGAAGTGGAATGCGCGTTTTGAAAGAAAAGGATTTTTCAACAAGAATACAAAAAGCAGTGCAAAACAACATTCTGGAATTTTCAAAAGGAAATGAATATCTAGAAATTTTTCAAAAAAACCAAAAATCACATAGTTTTCGAATAAAAAGAAACATAATACCAACAACGATTTACAACATTTGGAAAGCTGGTAGTAGTAAAGAAAAACTGCAATACAACGGCCAAACACCTCTTTTCGTTTTCTCCGATTACGACATAAAGGTCAAACACTTAGAAAGTAATTACGGTACTAAGACGCGTTCAAAACGCAATGATGCAACGCCTGACACGGATCTTCTCATTCCAGAATTACACATTTACATGTCAAAGATTAACAAGGAATAATTAACCTATAGAATATTTGAATTGTGTTTGTGAGAGATTTCGCACATACTCATAGATGAAAATCGTACTGAGTAGACAGCTACCCTCTCAGGAATTTTACGAGCCTAGCCAGCGCGAAGCCGTCAAAAAATCGAGAAAACATCATGAATAGCAACAACGTACTTAAATTTCCGGTTACTGCACCACTAACGCACGTACCCAAGGATAACATCAAAAAACCAGAGCAAGTTGCTTCGGAGAAGATGATAACCTCACGGAAAGGGGTGCAGTTTTTATCTTATGAAGATTGGGTGGAGTATATAAAAGATCTCGGAGTTACCAGTCGTGCAGAATGGCTTAGATACGTCGAGGCTAATGAAATCCCTCCATATCTACCAGTGTCGCCATCATTATTCTATGGCCGTAGAGGATTATGGCAAGGTTGGGGGGTGTTGAACCCTAACGCACCTGTAATACCGCAATCGGAAGAAGATGACATTCATAGTCGCGGCGGCGTATTTGCTAGTTATGAGACATCTTCCGAATATGCCAAAGCATCTGGCATTAAAACAATGGCCGAATGGGTGGAGTATCACCAGAAGAATGAAAAACCTAAAAACATTCCTTCTGATCCTCGTTCTTTCTATACAAGAAAAGGTTTGTGGCAATCTTGGAACCATTTCCTAGGAAATGAAGAACCTTATGATTACCACCAAAAAGGTACTCTTGAGAAAGTGAAAAGATGGTTTAAAGAAAATAACATCACCACTTCAACTCAATTTTTAGAAATGGCTGCAAATAAACAACTGCCTGACTTTGTGCCAGCAGCACCGACCATGTTATTCGGTGTCAAGTTCAAAGACCTTCTTGCTAAAAGACAAAAGTACGTCACTTTTAACCAAGCTAGTAAAGAAGTTAAGAAGTGGAATTGCAGCAGTATGTTGGAATTTAGAGCTAAACATCGCGAATTGAAAGCCAGTGGCAACAAACTAGCGACTCAAATTCCGTCTGCACCAGATCGCGTTTATAAAGACCTTTGGAAAGGCTGGACAAACTTCCTTCAAGGTTAATTTCCTAAAAAAAGCTGGGACATCAATAACTTGAAAGTGTGTAGTCAAGATAAATTCCCAGCTTATCAAGCGCCTCAAAGCTCATAAAGATCCTTGACATCTCTCCCGCATTTTTTTGATTCATCGCTTTAGAATACTGTTCAAAAGCCTTTTGAAATTCCTGATTTTGCTCCAACCTCAAAACATTTTTATAAGCACGATCAATCACATCACCTCTCACTGTAATTGTTTTGCTCGCAACAATTCTAAATATCGGCTCCGACTGGCCTTCTATCTCTCCTTGTTCAAAGGCTAAATCGCTCCCGGTAACTTCATATGGGGACAAATTCAAAACCATCACCACTTCCCAAGGCTTTTCAATCTTGCGGCCTGACTGCATCAAAGCATCGTAAAGCGCATATTGAATCGATTTGATACTTCCTGTGTGCGCAAGAGAATCGGCGTCGTCGAATCCATGAACAATTAACCTGGACACACCATTACCACGATAATCATACTCACCCGCAATGACATCTGTGTGAGTTAACAACATAGTAATTATTAGCAGCGCGGCACTAATTTTTTGCATATAAAATTCTCCCCTACTTCGACGGCAACGCTTGAATCGTAGCGTTCATACCGATGGGTACTTGGGTATTTTTCAAATTGTTGACAGATACGACCTTTTTACCGACTGAGATAAATGCGCCATCCATCCTTTTAATCATCTGTTGGTCAGGATATTTAATCTGCTGTTGAGGCTTATGTGACAGAACGGCTTCAAAGACCATATCAGGCCTTGAGCTAACACCATCTACCGTGCCTAAAGTGGGTCCCTTTACCCCACGGCGCCCGTAAGCGTCAGCGAGCATGACTTTGTAGCGCATAACCCAATAATCTAAAAAGGTTTCAGTAGACACAAACTGATAGTCGGAGGGCATCGTGTTCTCATGATTGCCGGTGATCACAAACAAACTATTAGGAGTGCCATAAATTCTATCTTCTTTTTCTTTCAAATAGCGTCCATCAATCGGTGTCCAGTGGCGCCGATTCTGCGAAGATAGATGCACATCCGTTTCCAACTGTTTTAATAACACGGACTCGTCGTAAGGACGAATGCTAACGGTTATATCTGCTTTAATCTCAATACCTGAAGACAACACGTTATAGCTAAATTCAACAAAATTTACAGAATACATATAGGAACTTGCAGTAACGACCTCATGTAATACCGATTCGTCATTAGATGATGACCTGATCAATACGCCCTGTTGTGCTGTAGGGTTCAATTTGGAATAAATTGCTTTTCTCGCCGCTCGGTCAATTAGTTCTGCCTTGAAATTGTTGAGTGACATTTTGCGGCCCACTGGTTTACCACTTAAATAACTCACACCCCATAAATCGGTTGCTGACTCTGTAACAGTCAGTTCTTCAGCATTGACAATACTGGCCGAGCTAAACCAAGCTGCCACTAATAGGCTAATTATCTTCAAAATTTTTCCCTTACCATTACATTTCCATCCATGCTACACCACTAATCAAATCCAGCAAATTTCCCCAAAAAAAATCGGCGGTAGAAACCGCCGAATTTCAAACCAAAATCTATCAACGCTTCATCGTTGGTACGTTGCTATTGGAAGTGTCCATAGAAGGGCCACCGCTGCTATTGGAACCTGCGACAGAGTGACCGCTGGCCGCACCACCACCCACTAAATCAACACTGTTATAACTCACGTTTGAGGGTTGGACGTTGTTCCCGAATCCGCCCATTACAGAGAAATTGAATCCAGCTTGATTACCATCGAATGCGTAAGGATTGTTCTCTACAACGGTACTTCCCGATTGCGTAGAATTTTCGGCCGGAGTTTCAACATAACGAACCTCTGGCTCACTTCTTTCAGGACTTGCGGTGTTTACCGCATCACCTTGAGCCGTAGTTGCTGGAGCTGCGCCTTGCTGGCTCACCGCATCACCTTGAATCGTGGCTGCTGGGGCTGCGCCTTGCTGGCTCACCGCATCACCTTGAATCGTGGCTGCTGGGGCTGCGACTTGTTGGCTCACAGTCTCACCCTGAGCCGTGGCCGCTGGCGCTGAGCCCTGTTGGCTCACAGTGTCACCTTGAACCGTGGCCGCAGGCGCTGAGCCCTGTTGGCTCAACGCATCACCTTGAACCGTAGTTGCTGGTGCTGTGCCTTGCAGGCTCACAGTCTCACCTTGAGCCGTCGCCGCTGGGGCTGCGACTTGTTGGCTCACAGTCTCACCCTGAGCCGTGACCGATGGGGTTGCGCCTTGCTGGCTCACAGTCTCACCTTGAACCGTGGCCGCAGGGGTTGCGCCTTGCTGGCTCACAGTCTCACCTTGAGCCGTGGCCGCTGGCGCTGAGCCCTGTTGGCTCACAGTCTCACCCTGAGCCGTGACCGATGGGGTTGCGCCTTGCTGGCTCACAGTCTCACCTTGAGCCGTGGCCGCTGGGGCTGCGCCTTGCTGGCTCACAGTGTCACTCTGAGCCGTGGCCGCTGGGGCTGCGCCTTGCTGGCTCACAGTCTCACCCTGAGCCGTGGCCGCTGGGGCTGCGCCTTGCTGGCTCACAGTCTCACCTTGAGCCGTGGCCGCAGGGGTTGCGCCTTGCTGGCTCACAGTCTCACCTTGAGCCGAAGCCACTGGGCTTGATGGGAATTGTGTCTCACCTATGGGCAATTTTTCACTTGATGGCGATGAATTGCTTGCGGTTAATTCCATACCACGCTCTACATTCGACCTTACCGAATCCGGAAGAGATCCTAAAATTGCGGCTTTATCTTCTGGCGACATCTTATTGGCAATGGACTCAAGGCGCATGTTCGCTCCTTCACCGTTGAATCTGACGTTCTCCTTCCTTGATTCAGTAGAACCCTCACCCACCCCTATACGGTTGAAACCGTCCATAACTCGAATCCTTTCACTCGCATCCAGACCTCTCATTGCAGAGCTATTTCTTGTAGCATCATCAAAGGCGGTCGCATGTTGATAGCCAGTGGCATCCCAATGAAATGCTGTTGAATTGGGCGAGGTGGCCAATTTCCGTTCAAATTCTTGCAACCCTTTAAGCGTTTCTCCTAACCTTTCTCTAACTGGCTCAGATAATCCCTCCTGTCCAAGAGCGTGCTTCACAATGTCTTGAGCACGATCAGTTACGAGTTTCATATCTAGCACTTCGTCTTTAGATGGGTTATTTTCCTTGTAATAACGACTAAACTCAGCATTCGGTAACGGATTGTCACGGGTCCCCTCTGCAGCGATGGCAGATGCGAGTGCGACGGCTTGCTGAGTATGTTCATCTTTGCTAGAGCCTAACGTCGAAATGACTTGAGCGGCAGCATTACCAGCACGGGATGGCCTATCACTTATCTCTTTACCAGCATACACATCATTGACGCTACCAAAGGCCTGTTGTGCATTTTGAAAATAAAGTTTTTCACTAGGGCTTAATTGATCACTGTCAATGGCTTTCGACAATAATCCATCAACAGTATTAGCCATTGCGGATATTACTGGGGCTATTTGAGCTGCATTGTCCCCAGAAAATGAATTAGATTTGGAATTTGCGAAATCGTTCAGCATCCGACCTAACTCTGCGGGTGAATTATTGGCGTTTTTCATCACTTCAGCAACTCTGTCAATAACCTGTGGTGATACTGCCCCATAAGTCTTTGACTTCAATTCTTGCGCTACAGTGTCGATGATTCGGTTTACCCCTGCTGGCCCACTAACAGCCTCACTTTGCTGCATTTTTTTCCATAGTTCATCAACACTCTTGTCCAACTTATCAAGTTTATGTTGCTGATCAGGCGTCCATTTAGCTGGAGACTGAAGATCTTGGTTGACGTAGTCCTCTTTAGAAGTTTTATAGTCCTTCGCTCTTTGACCCGCCTCTTGTTCCAATTTGGCGCCCTCTGAGCTGATACGTTGACCCGCTGCATTAACGCCATTCTGTGTATCAGATTTGAAGGCCTGTTGGTCAGGAGTTAACGCTGGCTTATCGTAGTCTTTAATCTGCGCCTGACCAACAGCGGTAAATTGAGCGCCAACAATTCTAGCGGTCTCATTACCATTGGCAGTTCCTTTTAACGCAGCATATTCAATAGCGGCACCTGTAGCAAGGTTGCGAACCGCGTCAGCCTTAATCGGTTCTGATTGAGTTCGAGCCATCGTATCCGACAACTTGGCTACGGCACGGTCAGCGATCGAACCAATATCCTGAATGGGGATAGGTCTACCATCAGCTGACATCATCGTCTGCGAATCATTCACAATACTCTGTAACGCCTGCTTGTCTCGTGCCACGTCATATAATGACTGATTAGCGGCATAGTCCTGTTTCATCGCATTAAACTTGGCTTCATCTGCTGTACCAGCCCCTGCCCCAGCGGCTTTAGCATCTAAAACACTCATTGTGCTTTTGAAATCGAGCGTATCCACGCCGTTAGTAGCGGCATCCCAATCACTTCCATATTTGCCACGCATTGCGCCATCTGCCGCATTCTGTGCAATCTTGCCCAAGTTGCTCGCTGTTGTCATCAAATCACGATTGCTAGAAGAAATAATCTCACCAAACTTGATGTTTGCACTGCTACCCGCCGCTCCCGATGATGTTACACCGTCACGAACTTCACGAGACCGAGACTCTGCTTCCTGTAATTGCTGTTGGATACTTTGCTGCCTGGTAGATGCTTCATCTCGAGCCTTAGCTGCTTGATAAGTTGCTGACGAAGTATCAGTTGAAGTATTGCTATAGAATTTACGATTAGAGGCTGAATCGCTTTCTCTATACGCCCTTGCTACGTCTTCTTGCTGGATTGTACTTAGCGTTGACGTTTTGTTGGCTCCTTCTGACTCTAGCAGCGTTTTCATGCTCGTTTGCGTCTGCGACCAAGATGCACCGGCTTCTGCGTTAATACCCAAGGTTTTCATTAATGCTGTGAGCGGATTAGTTGAAACTCCAGTACCAGCCCCCACATTAAACCCAGCTTTAAGAGCAAATTGATTTGCTTCTTGCTCAGTCATTTGTGACAAGGTTTGAATTATCTGCTGACGGGCCTGTAGACCACTAACACCCATCTTCGTACCGAGTTGCTGACTTACATCAAACCCGCGAGCTTCTTCAAACCCCAAACCTGCTTGACCAGCATTTTGATAGACGTTACCAGTACCAATAGAGGTCTGTAATCTCTCATTCGCGGCAGCGAGATCTTGTTGCGCTGCGGTTTTAGATGAAGTTAGAGATGAAACACCTGATTCCGCTTGGGCCACGGCTGAAGTACCAACATGTTGAGCATTGTAGGTTGAACCACCGGTGCTAATGGAAGACATATTACCTGCACCCTGACGGCTTTCCATCCACTCACCATTCGATGTCATTGTCTGACTATAACCACCTGACGAAACAGTTTTACCATCGCTATTGACCGTCTGTGGTGATACGCCCTTGGCATCCATGTTAGCGCCCATTTGGGCTTTTTGTGTTGCCCCCATCATAGTATGCACACCACCGAAGACAATCATCATAGCCAAGGCTGGCACCATTGTTTGAATGATTGCCGCTTGAGATACGAAAGTCTCTAGTGTGGTGTAGGTGCTATCCATCCCCCCAAGAGAATCGATACTCCAATTTCGCATACTAGGCGCAATCATGCAGTTCTGAATCGAGCTCGAATCATTTCCTGGCAGTGAACACATCAGCTTACTGAAATAGTGGTTGGTATACATGTTGACGCCAACTTGGATAAGCGGCCAAAAGTTCACAGCGAGTAGAAAAGAATAGAGCTTTCCGGCCATCATGATCCCTTTAGAGCCGAAGGTCAAAAATACCGGAAGTAGCGGAGCAACGAGGAAAATAAAACACTCGAACCAAGTAATAAGAGCGGGGGCTGTCTCAAGGAAAAATGAAGATTGTGCGGCTTGGCTCAAGTGTCTTTGCTGAATCGCATCAAACTCCTGCTGAAACGCCAAGCGCTCGGATGGATCTAATTCGACATAGCTAGCCCCTACTTTGGCCATCATTGTTTTCACAAAGTTAGCGCGGTATAAATTTATGAGGTTAGTAGTATCTCCCGTTAAAGACTCGAAGACTTTCTCAACTTGAGACTCTTCTGCCATATTGTAAAGTACGGCGGCTCGCCCCTTCATTTCTTCGGCCCAAGGACTACTGTCAGAGAGATCATTTCCTAACTTGGCATAAGCATCGGTACAGGTAATTTTTGTGTAGGACTTGGTGTTAACATCGTAGTAAGGCGTAAACCAGCTTCCCGAGGTTACCTTGAATTTAGTCCAGTCAAACGGCCCAGTGACACTCTCGTCGTGATGAACCTCCTGTACCGCCTGCCCCGTCGGATTTTTACCGTTTCGAATGTCTTCGAAATAACAGTTTTTAATGTACGCTCCCAAATTTTCACCGACAGAACGATAACTCGCATCTGCCTCAGAAGTGCCGACAAATCGGGCTTTAAGTAACGCTTTTAGAGGGTCTATGTTGGTGCCAGGCTCAGTGTCATAATTAGGCGTGATACTGGAATAGGCCTCTGACATACCTTGAGCAAAACCACCACCAATCATGGTAGCTAATGCAGCAGGCGCCACAATCCCAAATGGCAAAGTAAATGACTGAGACACTTCGCCCGTTCTGACTGACTCAACGTAAAAATCCACCTTCGGGGTGAACAAAAACATGTAAGTGAACAAGGCGATGAAAAACTCCTTTACATGGAATTTATCAGGGTCAAACATTTGCTTGAAAGCAGATACTAGCAGGGTAATACCCAATCCAATCGCAATAAGATTGCTATTTGCAATGCCGCCATCACTGAATGCCAATTCCGCCGATTGCGCCATCTTTATCAATAAATCGAGGTCACCGAGAGAGTAGATAGTTAACATGAATTACTTACCTCTCAAACTTGCACGAAAGTTGATCTGATTTAATAGTTCCTGCTCCATTTCACGTCTTCTGTTGGCCATTTCTTCCCTTTCAAGGCTCAGCGCGTCGATTTTCTCTAACAACTTAGATGAAAACGCGCCGCGCTGACCTTTATCAGTCGAAGCCATCTTACTCGCGGCAATTCGTAGACCGTCGAGCAACTGCTGGGTTGCATCTATGGCCATCGCTTCGGAGATAAACTTACAATTACCTGTATTGATGACATTGACTGTTGAGGCTCGTTTAATAATGTCTTCAAATTCACTTCGCATATTGGCCATGATCTGTGCTTGAGAATCACTATAATTTCCTTTCTGAGCATAGATGGCCATGATGCTCGAACCGACTAAGTTAGAATCGACTAAGCCACAAATTGCATCACCATAAAATCGATAGAACGAATCCAAATAGCGTGTATCGCTAATTGGAACAGTCGCGACCTTAGCCGATAGACACTTGCTATCGGCAGATTGGGCCTGCTCACAGACCACCATTTGTTTAGGTACAGCCATTGATGTAGTCGCTTGAGGCTGATACAAGTCTTTCAATGAAACTTGTGGGCTAAATGACTGACTGACCGCATCACTTCCTGCTGAAGCCGATGCAGTTAATGTGCTGTCGAATTTATAAATTTCAGTCCCTAAAATAGTCATTAACATTTGAGCGACGACATGGCGGTCTGAGGATAGGGTTGGGACGGTAGTTTCAGACTGCATGAAGGTTTCATACACCGAGTTGAACTGCATCTCGTCGCCAGCCTGAGTCAACTGTGCGGCTTTCGAGTGGGAGTCTATTGAACTGCGCTCAACCGTCGATGAAGCGAATGAATCAAACCAAGCACCCGCCGAATCATTGTAGGCTTTCCACATTTTACGGTCACTTTGTACCTGAAGTGATGGCCACTGTTGCTCGGCCAGATCAGCCCATTCCTCGCAATCTTTGCTGATAAAATCATTTAACGCATTGAGGCGTTTCGCTAGGTCTGCGAGAATTGCATTACAGTCCGGGCATAACATTCCCATTGCTAATTGGAATGCGTACATCGGGGCGGCGGCGGCGATAGATCTTGCCATCTGAACAAGCTCTTCACGTTTTATAATGGAGAGTGAGCCACCGAAGAAGTCGATCCCCTTGCAGGATGATTGAAGGTAAGGAGCCCTAACCGCCACAATCTTTTCGTTAGTGGTTTTAATCCGTACCGACGCACTCCCCAGAGAAAATCCGTCACGTTTAGCGCCTGAATATGAAGTTGCACCGGAGCTGGCAGACAACATCTGATCCCATAAATTGTTTAACCCGCTAGCAGCTGTCGCTGATAACGGGCAACAAAGTAAAGTAACTATAACTTTCTTTTTCATTCTTGTTCACCCTCGCTATCAGGTTTTCCGAGCATAAAATTCCGCATCTTGTTAATGAGGTAGTCTGGGTCTTCATACACTTTTTGCGTGTCAACCTTGGCTTCTGCATCGGTCATATAAAGAGCTCGTACCTGCTTCACATTATTAAGTTCTGCTTGGCTAATAATTTTCTCGCGGCTAGCGAGTTCGATGATCCTTTCACTGAGAGAATCCATGCCGATTAGCCCAGAACTCAACAGGAAGTAATCACCCGTGTTGTTGGTTAGATACAGTGTTGGTGTCGCCAAGACGTCGAAGCGCTGCGCCATGTCGGAAGTCGCCACTCGATAATCGCCTAATGCTAAAAAGTCATCATTTGGAACGGTGCCGCCATCGAGAGAAACAGGCATGATCGACCATCCATATTCCTTTGCCAGACGGATTAGGTAGGGAGTTTGCTTTGCGCAATACGGACACTGAGAGCCGTAGAAATAAATGAGGGTGGCTTTCTTGCCGATGGCTTCAATTAACTTCCATTGGTTTTCAGACTGAGCGCCTTTGAAAGTTTGCAGCGTCACGTCATTTTCAGGACGGCGTAACCCTTCATCGAGGTAAGGGTCAAACATTTGTTCGGAAATATAAGTAGCGGCAAATTGGTTGGCGCGATCTATTGCGGCACGCTGGATGTAAAGGTAGCGTTTAACGTCTTCTGGTTTTCCAGTGTTAAGCGCCAACTCCTTTGCCTTGGGCAAGTTTTCTTGGAACCACTTAACGCTCATGGCCTCTACTGAATTTTTACTCGTTTCAGTCTCAGTTGGTGCAGAAGATGGCGTTGGCGCAATAGGTTCTTCCTCTTCCTTTTCTTCGGGCTCAGGAATGTACTCGTGCCAATACCAGCCCTTTTCGCGTTGTTTATAGAAGTTACCACCATCATTGCTATTTGCAGGATCTTCTGCCACAACTGGCAGAGCCAGAGCCGCAAAAATCAAAGCCATCAATTTATTTACTTTCATAACACCAACACACTTTTTATATTCCATAGGCTAAATATATCACGCCTCACTGGATGAAAAAAAGCCGCCTCAATTGCAGGCGGCTGATTTATTGTTTTTCACGTTTCTCGGGCGACAAAAAAATCATCACTAATATCAAAGTCATCTTCCATTGGACTTCGAGGTTCTGCATCTGCTTCCACTTTCTCCCTTTCACTTTCGACTTCTACCTTCGGCGCCAACACAGTGCCTAGATTAAATCCCTGCTGTCTCACCATTAATCCAAATTCCATCAGGGTCATCATCTCGCGGGTCAGTGCCTTTGGCCCAAACTGATCTAAATGAGCGAAAATTAGCGGGTGAGTATCATCGGCAATCCGAATGTGTCTCTCGATTGTTTTGGGCATCCCTCACCTCAGACTGCTTTTAACTTTTGATAATCACCTCGCGCTATTGCTCCACGAATGAATTGCTCGCCTGCGGTTTGCAAGCCACGGGCAACAGCTGTCAGAGAGTCATCAACGACTTCGATTTTGTGGAAAGGGAATGCGCGCTGAATCGAAGGCAGGTATACCGCTGCGGCACCACCGGAGACAATAATCAGGTCAATGTCCTGACCATCACCCACTTTATTGACGACACTTGTTAATGCTTCGTCAGTAACAGACCGAATCGCGCTGGTCACATCAAACAGATCGCACTTAGGGAATTTCATCGCTTTACCGTACAGCTTAAGCTCACCACTGATAAAGGCTTGGTCGATCAACTCTGGGTTAATCTGTTTGATGTTGAAACCTTCGAGTTGCGAGCGCAGCGCGACTTCGACTGCACCAATCACTTTGGACATCCCAGTTTCAGAATCACCAGAACGATTTGGACTGACCTTCAATCCTTTCGACGTAATGAAGTCGGTGGTCATATAACCTGGGTCAATGGATAGCATGGTTTTATCTTTGCACTGGGCAAAGCGTTCATTTCCGCCTTGGCGCAAAAATGACATCAACGCACCAAGCGGTTGTTCAAAAACCAAGACCTGACGAATGGTGACCTTGCGACTTGGGGTGATTTGGTGAGTGCCGGTATAAATCTTGGCGAGTTCATCTTTCCTGAACATGACACTCACTGGCAGACCAAGCACTAACACATCTATATCGATGTGATTTGATTTGCCTAAAAATGACAGGGCGCCAAACAATAACGCTTTATAGCGGTCACTCGTGATAAACGATTCGGTGTTGAGAACGCGAACATTTCGCGAACCGACCGAGGTCCCTACGTCCGAACCAACCTCATAGGTGATTCCATCGACTTCCACGGTTGTTACATCGCGCTCCTCGCCTGCTAAACCCAGATTAATATCCGATTTAATCGGAATAGGCAGGGACGGGAACGTCTTCACTGAGTAATTGCCTAGCGATTCCTTGTGTACACAAGTCGTTGTGCCATAGCCAACATCGACTGTGATGATGACGGGATTATTCATAAATACCAACTCCACACCAAATGACCCCCAATCTGGGGTTTTAAGAGACTTCCAAAACCTTTCCAGCTTGCTCTGGAAGATTATTCTTACCATTCCAATACCAATCTGGGATCTACATAATACACAATATATTTAGCTCGTGTATTATTTATTTTGTGTGTATATTATGCACTTTGTTATCCACAACATGTCGCTAGTGAATTAATCAAAACATGAAATGGCTAACGAACTGAAGTGCAACTAAGTCTAGCTTAGTAGCGAAATTCCTACTCTGGATTCTTCGAAATTAAGCAGTTTTAACGGCTTCCAAAATCAGCAAATCAACGCTCTGAATGCACAAGTTGGCTCACGAACTGGGGGGAAACCTGAAGTGGCCAACAGAATCGCAGACGTGAGAAAGGATTTCTCAGGGGGCTTGCCCGTGAATCGGTGTGTATATCACGCGAAAAGCATGAGTTGGACAACGAACTGAAAATCATCAAAGGATGGCTAACACAGGAGGCACCTGGGATTTTATCCCAAACTCAGCTCGCAGAATAACGGACGGTGACAGACACGAGTTCGCCAACGAACTGAATTTCTGCATGAGTTGTCCCCGTAGGCCGAAAACGGATTACTGAAGACGAACAAACAGTAGGTAAATGAATGAATGACTACTCAGGTACTTCGGGTAGCTCTGAGAACGGGAAGCCCGTACCCGCATTAGGGTTCCAGTTGGCGAATACCATCAGAAGCCTAGAAGGGTTGATTGAAGCCGCTCAGTTTCAGGCAAAGGTCATAGTCGATGATTACTGGCTGAAATGGAGATCTTCAAACCGTCAGTTGCGCAGTGATGACGGTGGGAAGTTTAGTGGCGGTGAGATGGCACCCAGGGTCGTTGTAAAAAACGAAAAGGTGTATTTGGTCTGGACGAGGTATCGACCAGGGCGAGTTGGAAACATCAGCAAGTCTTGGGGCGATGACGTTAAACCGACCCAGCGCGGATACACCTTAGACCAGTTAACCCGCAAATCCCCAGAGTGGGAGGCACGAATGATTGAAGACACAGAGAATCGATTGGCTCCGTTGAGAGAAACCCTTGAGTGTCTACATGAAGCAAAAATCAAACTACGTCGCATAGAGCGAAAACAATCCTAGGAGGATTATATGAGTCAGACCAACGAGAACCCACAAGTTTCATCAAAGCGCACTCAGAAACCATCTGCAGTGCGTCAAGTTCAGCAGCGTAAATTCATTCTGAAGGAAATGGATTTCAAGAGTAGCGCCATCCAGCAGCTGTTTAGCAATGATGCTCGTCAGCAGAATATCAAATACAGCATCGCCCGTATCGCTGGTCTATTTGTGTTGACGTCTAACAACAAAGAAATCCGTGACCGTTTAGATGCGTGGTTTGCAGCTGAGCAAGAAGAAGCTGTTCGTCGCAGCACCCTTCTCAACACAATCCACAACAATGAGTTGTCTACCTCGCTTGGCAACAATGCCGATTTAGACGTGGTGACACCAGAATCGTTCAGCGTGACATTTCAAATCGAGCACCCAATCTACTGGCGTGTAATCGACGTAATTTCCCAGATTGATGAATCTATCGCAGCTATTGAAAACCTCTGGTTAGCTGGCGTGATTTCTGAGTCAGTCAGCAACAATAGTCGCGGTATAGCGATGAACACCATGACTCGTTTCTTTGGTCGCATGAGAACTGTAGCTACAGATTCAGCTGACCGTAAGGGCGGAATTTATTCGTTAGACGCTTACAACAAAATCATGCAAACCATCACCCGCAACAATCCAGATGACCGGTCAGCCAATGACGACTCAGGCGCTGAAGAAATTGAGCAGGATTCCGGCAAACTGGTAGTGAACGCATAATGAAGAAAATAGCCAAGCTAGTTAGTTTGGCTGTTCGATCCTTCTTACTGGATGGCAAAGCCCCAGATAAGAATGCGGTACGGATGGCTGTTGGTGGGGTTGAGACTAAAGCGGTCAGCGAAGAGTTGGTAGAGACTTTCTACCCTCCCGTAGCTGACGGTGTAGCTGTAGCGAATCAAGCGAGAATCATTAAATCCAATAATGACCTAATTGATATGTCGATTCGTGAACTGGGTTTGACTGATATTCATCGTGACACGTTCAATCCTGCCAACCTATCTGAATACAACCAAGTCTATAACGCACAGACATTGGTTAGGGATGTGGTAGCGAATTTCCTTTCTTACGCTCACCTACTCCCAGCCTCAGAAAACCATCATCACGCGGCTGTTGGTGGTTTAGCGCGTCACAGTCTAGAGGTGGCTCTGTTCTCCCTGCGTCACATGGCGTCGGTTGATATTAAAGAGACCAAATTTACCGACGAGTTGCACGGTAAGAAAATCCGCTGGCAATATGCGGCGTGGGTAATTGGGTTAGTGCATGACATCGGTAAAGCTCTACATGACATGACCGTGCAGGCCGATGATTCAGTCTGGAACCCACAACTCGAAAATATCTATGATTGGTCAGGGCGCAACCAAGTATCCCGTTATCAAGTGACGTGGAACTATGCAGACCGTCACGGCAAGCACATTGGGCTTGCATCATCCATGCTTAACACTGTACTGACCAAGGCAGCGAAGCAGTATCTATTTGGCACTCAAGATGACCTTCAGGTCGCCATCTATGAAACCTTGTCCGGCAGTATCGAAGTTAATAACTCACTTAGAGACAGTCTTAAAAAAGGCGAAGCACGTTCCGTCCACAAAGACATGATGTGGCAATGGGACAGATTAACCGGTGCTCGCAAGATGCCACTGGAAGCGGCGTTTATTAAGCGCTTACAAATGATGCGTCGCGGCTGGAAGGTTAACGAAGAGAAAGCCGACATTTGGTGCCTGGGCGCCGAAGATGTGTACGTGTCTTACCCAGCAAGTTTCAACAAAGTGATGTCATCGCTCAAGGAAGATGGCTTTAACGTCCCAATGCAAGTCGGAAAAATGCTTGAGATGCTGGTAGAGCGTCAGTTATTTGAGCCGCTGTTTGAGGATTACACCAGTGGCCACTTGCACCCAGTTACGAATCCAGAGTGGACGGCAGGGCCAATCAAAGTTGTTAAGCCAAAATGGGCAGGCATCGTCTATGGCGAGGAGATTCCGCAACGCGGCATTCATGGGAAAATCTCATTAACCCGTGACGATTCACTGTTAATCCATTACGCCGATACTGGGCTAATCACCCTGACAGATACCCGTGAGCCAGACCCGCAAACTCCGGCTAACAACACGGCTGCACCAACCCAACCAGCTCCTGCGTCAACCCCTGCTCCTGCGGTAACACCGGCACAGCAGAATGGGTCGCAAACAAATCAAAGTAAGGCTCAGACAAAGAAACCGAAGAAGCAAGCAGCTCCGGCGAACACCAACACTCCGGCACCAGCACCAACGCCGAGTAAGCCTGCGCCAAAGAAACCGCAAGCTGAATCTAAGGAAGAGCCAGAGCAATCCAATACCAGCGCTCCAGCACCAGACACCAAGGGTATCGTGTTTAAGAACATGAATGACACTCCGGTAGTTAGTGAATCAGTGGAAGCGGCAGTAGAGATAAATGAGCCAGTAGCCCAAGAAATGCCAGCAGAAGTATCGAAGGACAAGACCTGTATTGATCTGATAATCGAATACCTGCTAACGGCTAACAACACACTACATCGAGCAAAGCTGGATGGTGACGTGCTGACATTGAATACCAGCCTATTCGAAGAAATTGACCAGCAAATGAGAGGGCTTGGTTTTGACGAGGGTGCCGTGCTGAAGGATTTGATGGATAACAAGTTACTTATTCCAGACCCTAAAGCGCCGCGTAAAGTTATTCATGTCGTTAACAAACAAAAGTTCTACCAGCTGAAGCTAGCCGACGTTCTTGCCAAGCCAGTGGGTGACATGCTGACCGAGCTTCAAGCTAAGGCCGATGAACGCAAAGCCAAAAAGCAAAAGAATAAAGCCCTAACCACCGAGGTCATTACAGAGCCGAATAACCTGCCCAAGCAGGAGTCTTCTATCAATGATGTGATTGATGGCCCGATGACAGAAGTCCCGGAGCAAGAATTATCTCCGTTAATGCCTAACGAAGTATCACCAGAATCAAGCGGTCAGTTTGATTTAGCCCCGTCGTTCATTGATGACGCGGTAGATAGCCTAATGGCAGAAGTCCCAGAGCAAGATTTATCTTCGTTAATGACTGACGAACTTCCACCGTTGTCCGAGTACACGGGGGAGATGTCTTTGGCCACGCCGGAGAATGAGCTGCCATGGTTTACGCCGGAAGATCTATCGATGTTAACGACTGACATGGAACCTACCGTCCCCGTCGCTGAAGCGGCCATTGAAACTGCCGTTGAGCCCGCCACCACGTCTGCGAGCTTTACCCCTCCTGCCGAGCAGGTATCGACACTTTCACAGCTAAAAGTCGCCACGGGTAACAAGTCTCCGAAGGAAAAGAGCAAGTACCCGCCTGAGTTGCAAGTGTTCATTGGTTGGGCGATGGCTCGCGCAGGCAAGTCCGGTATAGACCTCCGCCCTGGGGTGATCCGAATCCAAAGTTTCGCGTTAACCACTTACGAGCAAGAAGTAGGGTTAGCAAAAAAAGAGGCGACTAGCCTCAAGCGCACAGCAGGCGACAACGCCTCAATTGCGACAGACAGTAACCAAGTTGCATGGATGGTATTTGAGACAGTGGGAATAGAGCATGAGTAAAAGCATCGAGACTAACGGCTTATTCATGGAGAACATGTATAGGCCGATTTATGAAATCCAATCCAGTTATGCTTGGGCTGGAGCCTCCTTGTTCACGGCAGGCTCGTGGGTATACCACGGGGTAAGTGGACACGATGTATCGATGGTCGCAGTTTCGGTTATTGCGGCCACAGCGGGTATGTCGGTTAAGCGCTTAAAAGAAGCCTTACCGCAAATACGTCGCCAGATTAAGTTGGTATATAACTATCAATACCTCATTGAATCTAGCGCTTTGTGGGATCTGAGCAAAACCCAGAGGGATAAGGCCTTCTTTGGTCGCGGCTTTGAGTGGACGATCACTGTAGTGGCATAGTGAATTTGGCCACCTAATAAGAAATGTTATGATCTCATTCATAGCGAATTTAGGTGACAAAATGAATAAAAGTAAACGTGCTCGATATAGCGCAGCGATTAAACTCGAAACTGC
>NZ_JBOZPB010000030.1:0-50546 GCF_050848685.1 Shewanella sp. MF08487 | reverse complement strand
GTAAAAAATGGACCATGCCCATTCGAAACTGGCGTACTGCGATGAGCCGATTTATTATTGAGTTCGAAGACAGAATTGTGAAGCATATTAACTAAATTGCAGTTACACAGAATCTGTTACACCCTCTCGAGGCGATAACCGCTTTTCTTTTGCCGTCATTTTGCACTTCAGTTTGAAACAGAATGCTATCGCCCACTATGGGTTTTCTCGCCATCTTTTTCAGCACTGAAATGTGAATAAACACATCTTGGGCTGCGTTTTCTTCAGGCTGAATAAAGCCAAATCCCTTTTCATCATTCCAGCGTACCAGCACGCCTCTATCCATGAGCATTTTCTATGTCCTTAATTTAACAGCTTAATATTTTTAGTTATTGAATATCAATACTTACTTGAGTCGTTCCTATTTATCTCTTTTAAGGAGCAAACCGTACTTAGGTTGACGAATCGGCTATTCAATGTTGGCAGCTAAGTTACTCAAGCATAGGAAGTTTTGCAATTTTTTATCTTGAATTTGCTTATGTGTGACTCATTCGCTTTGAGTGTATGGCGGTGGGGAAATGTGAGCACTCAGCAGAAACGGTTGGCATTTTTGTAAATTCAATACAAACAATAGATTGCATTAATAATAAACAAATCGATCAAAAAACGTGCGTAAGAACTTGCAATATTACTGTGTGCTGCATAGTATTTGCTGTGTGGCACACAGTGTGTGTGACACAGTGTTAAGGACAGGAATTCGACAATGACAAGTTCACAGCTAGTCAAAATGCGACTCGAGTTGCGCCGTGGGGTATTAGTGTTGGCGGTACTGGGATTATTAAAACAACCCCACTACGGTTATTCGCTCCGCAAACAGTTGCAGGAAGGCGGTATCGATATTGACGAAGGGACTCTGTATCCCTTAGTGCGCCGCCTAGCCGATCAAGGATTGTTGGATAGTGAGTGGCGACAGGCCGAAGGGCGTGAGCGTCGTTATTACCAATTGTCGTCATTGGGCGCTGAGTTGCTCAGTCAACTGACCGATGAATGGCAGCAACTTAATGGCGCCTTGGCTTTTTTACTGGAGCAAAGCGCTGACACTAATGGCTCTGATATAAAAAGCTCAGACGAGAGTGCAGAGGAGATTTGATATGGAATTAGTCGATCGCTATATCGCCGCGGTGCAGCGAGAATTGCCCGAGAACAAACGTCAGGAAATTGGCCGTGAATTAAAAGCTAATATCTGCGACCAATTGGATGCCCTATCTGAACAAGGTGAATTGACTGAAGCGCAAATTGTCGCAGTATTAAAGCAAATGGGTCATCCCTGTAAGGTCGCGCAGCAATTTGTTCCGGCAGTGCCTATTATTGCCTCTGAGGATATTCCGCTTTTTAAACATACACTTTTCACTGTGCTTGGGGTCTTGTTTGTGCTGCAGGTTGTGGGCGGCACGACTCAATGGTTGGGTTCTACAGAGGGGGATCTATTAGGATTTATCCACCATATTGCCAAAGGTTTTATCGGCGATGCCTGTCTTGCCTTTACCGCTATCCTGTTGGCCTTTTGGAGTTTCTCGGCTCAGGGGAAACCTATGTCCGGCAGCAATTGTCAAAAATGGCAGCCACAGAATTTGCCTAAGGTTGGGCCCGGTTGGCAGCATATTAGTTTAAGTGATGTATTTACCGATCTGGCGACGTATCTTTTCCTCTTGCTCGTGATCTGGTGTTCTGTGTGGATGAGTAGCGAGCAATTAGCCGCGCGGACTGTGATTTTCAGCGCTAGTGCTCAGCAATTACTGCAATGGTTTAGCCCTATTATTTTGCTGTCTATGGCGAATAGTCTCTGGCAGTTACGCCGCCGAGTGTGGACTACTGAATTGTTACTGGCGAATATGGGGATCAATCTTGCCTATGCCTCGTTCTTAGTCTTTCTGGCCTTTAGTTCGCCACTATTACAAAGCCAAGTACAAAACCAAGTAGCTGAATTAAATTGGGAATTTACGTTATTACAGTTAGAACATTGGCTAAGTTATAGCTTAGTGATTGCCGCTATGTTCCCAGGCTATGAGGTGATCCGCGATGGGTTACGTTGGCGTAAACTCGCTAGCCAGTAAGGTTTAACCTAGGTTTTGTAGGTGAGCTTTATGCGCTTTTTCATCGAATACATGGCCTTTTCAGTATGATTGAACAGGCTTTTTACATTAGTGCCATCGTCTGTGGAGAAAAGTAAGCCACGACTTTTACAGTCGATGCTGATTTATTCTGGGGTATCGCCATGATTCATTTCATTATTAAGCGATTTTTGGGCCTGTTGTTTGTAGGTGTCAAATATACCTTCTTGCTTCATCTGTTTTAGCTTCCGAGCAAGATTAACGGCGAGTGCCGCGTGACGTTTATTTAAGTAACCATAGCTGGTGAGTTCTTCTAGGGTGGCAATCGCGATTATTTTGCTGCCTTGAAACTCAGGCGTTTGTAATAGATCCAATGAGCTTGCCTCCGTATCAATATAGATATCGATTCGGTCGCGGAGCATTTTACGAAAGGAGCTCGCGGGGGATGAAGATTCAGTCAGACGCTCCTTAGGAATATCCTAAGCGTTCAAAGGCTTGGGCGTAAATCAGTTCAGCCCATTTAAAGTAGAAGTTATGTTTGGGGTCCTCATAAAACGCCATCGTAATGATAGGTTTATCAGCAATCATCGCTGTGGTTTCTGCTGTTGATTTGCTGGTTGCATGAACCGAGACACAAAAGAAAAGGCCTACCCACACACTCCAAATCTGCATATTGCTCCATCGTTGCATCGCGTGTCTCTAAAAGTGTTGAGTTATTTAGAGTATAGCTAGCCGGATAAATGGGTTCATTTTTATTCAAGCAAGATTATTTTATTTCCATGATTTCGCACTAACACACGGTTGAAATGTGATCTGCTGGCGGACATTTTGTCCTTTTGGGTTTAAAAATGTGCGATACGGCACATAGAAATGATATTTGCCTGTATTTTGCTGGTTTTTTATTCATCAGAGTTTGAGCTTGATCGGTTTTTTGCTTGTAAATAAGGCGTTAAATCCTTGCCGTCTATCACCTGTAGTAGGAAAAAAAGGATGAAATCGGGACTGGGATTATCAGGAATGCGGTTATCAAAGCTTTGGTTATCAATGACGTGGTTATTACCTCTTTGTTGTTTATCGAGTGCCGTAATGGCAGAGGTGGCAACGGATAATATAGAACGCCTTGAGGTGCGCGGCAGGCAAATTAATACCTTAGGCCATAGTACTTCGGCATCAGAGGGGATAGTCGGCGCGGCAGAAATCGAGAGTCGCCCCCTATTACGAACCGGCGAAATCCTCGAATTCGTTCCTGGGATGATAGTCACTCAGCACAGTGGTTCGGGTAAAGCGAATCAGTATTTCTTACGCGGCTTTAATTTGGATCATGGCACAGACTTTAATACTCGAGTCGATGGTATGCCTGTGAATATGCGAACCCATGGGCATGGTCAGGGTTATACGGATCTTAACTTTTTGATCCCTGAACTTATAGGCGAGATCCGTTATGCCAAAGGCGCTTATTATCCTGAGGTGGCCGATTTTTCTGGCGCGGGTGCTGCCCAATTACTGCTGGCTGATCAACTCCCCCATAACCAAGTTGGGGTGACGTTGGGGGAATATGGTTACCAGCGACTCGTGGCAACTCAGGAGCTAAACACTGACATAGGTCGTTTTATTTGGGGTGGTGAGGCACAAACCTATGATGGCCCGTGGACGGATATTGATGAGGATGTGAGTAAGGTCAGTGTCGTCGGGCGTTATTTAACTCGGCTCGGCGAGGGTGACTTAAGCGTCACTATGATGGCCTACGACAACAGCTGGAATTCGGCGGATCAGATCCCCGCCCGTGCGGTGGATTCTGGATTAATTGATTTTTATGGATCTTTAGATAAAGACGTCGGCGGTGAATCTAACCGTTATAGCGTTTCAGCTAATTACGATGCGGGTGATTGGCAGGGAAATGTCTACGCCATTCGCTCGACTATGAATTTATTCTCTAATTTTACCTATTTCTTAAACGATCCCATCAATGGTGATGAGTTTGAACAAGTCGATGAGCGCACGATTTGGGGCGGCGATCTTAAGCGTGATTGGCAAACTTTACTTGGTGGCACTCAACTGAATTACAGTGTGGGCGGCGATGTGCGTTATGACGACATTGGTGCAGTGGGTTTGTATAACACTCAGGCGCTACAACGGCTGAATACGGTAAGGCTTGATGAAGTGCAAGAGTTGTCGAGTGGCATCTTTGGCAAAGTTGAGTGGCTGCCAGCTGATCAATGGCGTTTTAATCTTGGGCTGCGTTACGATTATTTTGATGTGCAGGTCGACAGTGATAATCCGCTTAACAGTGGCGATGCGTCTGATGGTATGTTCAGCCTCAAAGCCGGCGCTTCTTATTTGTGGAGCGATAATCTTGAGTTATATGTTAATGCAGGCCAAGGGCTACATTCGAACGATGCCCGCGGTGCAACAATCAAGGTTGACCCAGTGAGTGGCGATGAGGTCGAAAAAGTCGATCTGCTCGTGCGCTCAAATGGCGGCGAATTTGGGGTGAAATACTATGACAGGGACTTTATTAATTTCTCTGCTGCGATCTGGTATCTGCAACTAGATTCAGAATTAGTATTTGTGGGTGATGCGGGTAACACTGAGCCGAGTCGTGCATCTGAACGTTATGGTGCTGAATTAACGGCTTATTATTGGCTGAATGAGGCAATCAGTATCGATATGGAATTAGCGTGGACTAACGCCAGATTTACTGAAAATGAATTTGAAGAGGGCAAGTATATCGATGGCGCGGTTCCCTTTGTTGCCAGTGCGGGCATCACCTATCGACCCGACGGTGATGGCCTGTATTCGAGTGTACGTGTGCGGCACCTTGGCGAACGGGTGCTCGACAGCTTTAATGACCACAAGGCTGATGCGACCACATTAGTTAACCTCGCGTTAGGATACGAGTTCCGCCGCTTCGATACTAAGCTTGAGCTGCTCAATGTGTTTGATAGTAAAGATCACGACATAGATTATTTTTATGCCTCTCGTTTGCCCGGCGAAGCAGCCGAAGGCGTTGAAGATCAGCATTATCATCCTGTTGAGCCACGAATGGTAAGAGTGAGCGTCAGTTATCGTTTTTAAGTCTATTCTTGATGATTAGGTAGATGATGATTAGGCCGTCAAAGTACGGCCTTTTTTAATGTGTGCGGCATCATTTTTATTCACCGCGACCAAGATTTTTAGCCCGCTGGTGCAATAATTTACTATTCTGGTGTTTACTACGGAGGCTAGAATAGCGGTTACCATTCTTGCTGGCTGCCTTGTTAACCAATGACCTACGTTATCCCCGTTGAAAATATTAATTATTGGCGTCACCCTAGCTTGGCAGGCATAGAACTGAGTCAGGCAAAATTCACTCATTTTAGTTTTGATAAACATGTGCATCTTGATTACCACTTAGGCGTAGTTACTCAAGGCGCGCAGCAGTTTGTGAATAAGGGCAGCAGCTATCAACTTGGACAGCAGAGTCTCTCGACACTCAATCCTGATGAAACCCATGATGGTCAAAGCTGCTATGCAGAGGGATATTGCGTTAAAGTGATGTCTATTCCGGTGGCATATATGAATGAGATCAGCCAAGAGCTGGGCATTAAAGAGCATTTTTTCTCTGCGCCTATGGTTGAGGATGCTCGCTTATATCGCTATTTTACCCAGTTGCATGAGCAACTGATTCAAGGCCAATCCTCTGAACTGGCTAGCGAGTCCCATCTACTCTATTTTTTGCATTTGTTACTCCAGCGATATCCCGAACAGGCGGTTAAATCAAGTCCCCAGCAAGGTTTATCGCCATTACAGCTGAATGTAATTAAACAGCGTATTTACGATGAACCTTGGCAGAATACCCAGCTTTCGACGTTTGCCACTGAAGTTAATTTAAGTAAATTTCAGTTTTTACGTCAGTTTAAACAAGCCACTGGCATGACACCCCATGCTTATTTAAAACGAGTGAGGTTAGAGTTGGCGAAAAAGTCCCTTAGCCGTGGTGCGCTAGTGGCCGATGTGGCGCAGCAGTTGGGATTTTTCGATCAGAGCCATCTTAACAAAGCCTTTAAACATGCCTTTTTACTTTCGCCAGTGCAGTTTCAGCGTCGCATGCTTTAACGCCATCGGTGTTTTTAGTATCGATTGGTTATGTAATTGATGACAATTCAGCTCTCAATTAAATGGCAATACTGGTCTTTCAATAGTTTCACTAACCGCATTAGTACGGAGTCGTATTACCCATGGATTTATCTTTATTACTGACCTTGGGCGTCATTCATACCGTCGCTTTGATTAGTCCTGGCCCTGATTTTGCCATTATGGTCAAAATAGCCACCCAGCAACGCAGAAATACCGCATTGGCCGCTGCTGCGGGAATTTCGGTGGCGATTTTGGCCCATACGATTTTAAGTCTAACAGGCGTGAGCTTAGTGATTAAAAGCTCGCATATTTTATACTTAGTGGTGCAAATTGCGGGCGCTTCTTACTTAGCGTGGATGGGGTTTTCTGCTCTGCGTTCTGGCATGGCGATATGGCGTAACCCCCTTGCCAGTGTTGATGATGAAGCGAATGACAATGTACAAGAAACGAGCGCGGATAGCGTGTCAAAAATACGCGTTATACCTATGTCTCAACGACAAGGTTTTTTAACGGGGCTGTATACTAATTTATTAAATCCCAAGGCATTGGTGTTCTTTTTAACGCTATTTTCAGCACTCATTACGCCCGACGTCACTGCTAGCACTAAGCTGGTATCTGCGGTATTGCTATTTGTACTGTCATTGGCTTGGTTTGGGCTGCTTGCCGTTATGTTGTCAAAGGCGCAGGTGCAATTGAAATTACAACGGCTGACGCCGATCATTGACGTGGTGATTGGCGTGATTTTTATGTCCGTTGCTGCTGCGATTGTGACCAATCTTATGCTGACGGCTTAAGTGTCGATGGCGTCCGTTTACATTTAAGCCATTTATCTTCAGCTTCATTTATCCCCTCGGATTTTGAATGGCTTAAGTTTTTGATAAGAATTCATCTTTATTATGAGCTGAGATTTTGGCGATGGGATAGATGAGTGCATAACACGACACCACATAATGTCAGTGTGACATTTTTTAGTTTTGCTAAAGGGCATTTACTGCTGCCACTATGCTTTTTTGCCGCCATTATTTTTGTACTTGAATGGACACATATGGATATGAGGTTAGCCAGCGAGCTATTTCATTGGCAAGGCGGTGTAAACTCTTGGCCCTTAAGGGGACATTGGCTCACGGAAGATGTGCTACACGTTGCAGGGCACCATTTTGTTATTTTACTGGCGGTGTGTGTTGTGATCGCTATTGCCATGAGTTTTCGTAATGACACAGTAAAACCGTACCGGAAAGGGCTGATTTTTCTTTTCTGTAGTGTGTTAACCAGCGTGCTATTAGTGAGAATAGGAAAAAGCGTGACTCATATGACCTGCCCGTGGGATGTCGTCGATTTTGGCGGCAGCATGCTGCATTCATCGTTATTTGCGCGTTTACCTGAGGGGGCCGAGTTTGGTCAATGTTTCCCCGGCGGCCATACCAGTGGTGGCTTTGCGTGGGTCGCTTTATTTTATGTATTTAAGGAATATCGTCCAAGTTTAGCCAAATTTGGATTAGCGTTTGGCATTATGTTAGGACTGGCTTTTGGTATTGCTCAAGAGTTGCGGGGAGCGCACTTTTTAACTCATGATTTGTGGAGTTTAGCGATTGCGTGGACCTCCTCTAGCTTGCTTTATTATGCTTTTTTTCTACGGCCTCAGGCGTCGAAGTTACCGAGTATGGTCGGAAATATCTCATTCATTAAATCAGCCCATAATAGAACTGCTTAAATAGCGGCTAATGGCAGCGTGACTCAACACTGATCCCTATTGGTATCAGTGTTTTTTTATCGCTTAATATCTAAATTCAAAGCGCATATCGGGTCTACGCAGGCGGTATCCTTCATCTAACAGTTGGTTTTTTTCATTGAGTAGGCTGTTTTTTTGTTTCAATAAGCTCGCTTTATCAGTGAGGTTATTGAGCTTGCCATCAATACTGCTGATTTCTCTATCAATGGAATTTAAGCGTTCGACAATATCCGCCATACGTTTGTTAATTTGATATTGTTGATGTCCCTGATTGTAACGTTCAACAAAGACGTTACTACTACAAACGCCATAATAGCTTTGTCCTGCCAATCCAATACGGTAGCCATTTTCAGGTTGGCAATAATTGGCCAATCCTTGTAAATATCCCTGCTTCCACTGCGCCGTATCGACATTGAGATTAAATTCGCGGCAATCTTTTTGATATTGATTGAGTTGCCCTGCACTCGTCCCTCGATTACCATCGGCGAGCCCAAGTGAAAACCAATCACTATGAGTACATTCTTCAATGGATAAGCTACTACATTGCGTCATACATAAGACTGAAAAGGCGAGGAAGATGCTGCTATGACGCATTGGAAAACTCTCTGTATATTGTGGCGTTTAGGATAAAGGCTGCAACTCATGAGATCTAGTGTTATCGACCACAATTGATGCCGTTATGACTTAGGTGTTTTCGGTATTGTCTTTTAAATAAGGTATCTGGTTAAGCCTTTATTTTTATGTGCTTAATTTTAATACTTGCTCCGTAGTAGCTGCAACAAACAGATTTAAGTTATCTTAGTGCTTAACGTTGGTAGCCGAGAATAGAAGTAGTTATTTTGAGTCTTATTTTATTGCGGTAAACAAAAAGTGCTTTTTTAGTTTAAGTTTGAGTTAAAACGGCTTTCTTTGCCAAAGTCTTGGGCAAATCTGGTATTGTATTTAACACGCAAGTGCTTTAGTTTTTTACTTTAAATTCGTATATTAACCCTGAACAATATTCATCAAACTTCCGCTGGAGACCGCTTTTGTATGAAGATTTGCCCGCAGTATTCCATATCATGCCTAAGTAAGGTATAAGGGCGCTATGAAAACTCCGAAACGAATCCAACCCCTGGTTGATGAAGGACTGGTCGATGAGGTCATTAGCCAGTTAATGAGCGGTAAAGAAGCGACTGTGTACGTTGTACGCAGTGGTGATGATATCCGCTGTGCCAAAGTTTATAAAGAAGCGGATAAACGTAGTTTTAAGCAAGCTGTGTTATATCAAGAAGGCCGAAAAGTGCGTAATAGTCGTCGCGCGCGCGCGATGGAAAAAGGCTCTAAATTTGGCCGTGATCAACAGGAAGAAGCTTGGCAAAATGCCGAGGTCGATGCGTTATATCGTTTAGCGAATGCAGGCGTTCGTGTGCCTACACCCTATGGTTGTTTTGATGGTGTATTGCTAATGGAGTTAGTCACCGACGCTGATGGCCATGTCGCTCCTAGATTGAACGATGTCAGTATGTCGGCAGAAAAAGCGCTACGCGATCATGCATTAGTGATGGAATACGTTAAGTATATGCTGTGCGAAGGCTTGGTACACGGTGACTTATCTGAGTTTAACGTATTAGTGGATAGTGAAGGGCCAGTCATTATTGACTTACCTCAGGCGGTTGATGCTGCTGCTAATAATCATGCCAAATGGATGTTAGCGCGCGATGTAAATAACATGACCCAGTATTACGGCCTGTATGCGCCTGAGCTATTAAAAACCCAATACGCTAAAGAGATTTGGGCTTTGTTTGAGGCGGGTGAATTAAAACCTGATACCCCATTAACGGGTGAATTTACTGAAGTGTTAGTTGAAGCTGATGTGAGTGCGGTACTCGAAGAAATCCAAGCTGCCTTTGAAGAAGCGCAAGAACGTAAACAGCGCATTCAAGAGGCTAATGAAGAAGACTATTAATCACTCGTTGTTAATAGAAAATTTGGTATAAAAATGACGCTCTGAGTAGCGTCTTTTTTTATAGCAAAATTTCAGTTTATGGTTTTATTTTATAACTACTTTAGCCCACTATTAGCTTAGTTTTTATCGGCCAATAAAATGACAAGACTTGAGAGAGAAATATGTTCATGACTTGGGGGAGCACAATCTACATATTTGATCTTGGGGGAGATAACGCTCTCTCCAGTCTTGCCGAAACTTTTATATAGCCTCTATTTAACCTGTAGAGACGCCGCGCTTATCTTGAGTTTTTGCTCAATGATTTCCCAATCTTCGTTGGGTGTATCAGTTTGGACGACAAGGTCGGACTAAAAGGGCACCATTATTATTTTTATGAGTACTTCTTTAAAATCGTTAGCGTTATCAGCATGCCGATATTTTTTCGTCCGACCTCGTCTATCTGGTACTCGCTTAAGCCGTGGCATTAGCGTTGTGTTAGGGTTTAACTTATTGAACGTAAACCATCATTGAGGCATGTCTTCTTTGCCGATGTCATTATCTCTGCTCTACATCCCATTGGCTCAGACCTATATGACGTAAACCAATCCATTTGTAATGACATAGCGCAATAACCTTGTTTATCGTGTTCATGCCTGCTCCTTGATGGCTCTCTATTAGACTAACCTGCTCTGTGTCTCTATAGCGTTAACTTTGCTACTACATAGCCCGCTATTAGGTACGCAAGCTTGCCTTGATAACGAAAAACTCACTCTGTAGAGTTAATTTTGTGAATAAGGTAATAAGATTAATCCGTTACCACAGCCACTATCCCGAGTTCAGGTTAGACTAGATACGCTGCTCTTATCGGCCGATTTCATTTGAATGAGCCCTGTTAAAAAGTGCTTCGTGTTTTAAAATCCTAACCAAGCCAATCTCATACTCACTTAATAGTATGTAAGATCTATGCCAATATATATATTTTACATTAATCATTTAAAATCAAGTGTTTAAATTGTCTTTGCTGATATTGTTAATCTTTGCAGATAACCACAAGGGTGCAAGATGCACTCTTTTGGTGCCACTGTATTAATATGATTTAGAAAGATAAAAGCTTGATGAAACAAGAATTCTGTACTTTTGCTGACTAAATAGATGATTAACAGAATTGAATGTCGATAAAAGATGGCCTTAGTTACAATTGCTTATATACTGCCAGCCTTATGGCAATCCATTCGATTATTGAGTTAGTGAATGGAAGTGATATTTCTAGCTTTTTTTGAGCAGGATTCACAGTTATCAATTATATATAGAGGTTTTTTTAATGATGAAGTGTTTTCAGGCAACGCAATTTAAGCCGTCCTTGTTAGCCATAGTGGTAATGACTACCACATTAGTTGCATCGGGTTGTACCACAATTAATCCCTATTCAAATGAAGAACAAACAGCCAAAGCAACCACAGGATCATTAATTGGTGCTGTTGCAGGTGCGGCTATTGGTGTTGCCTCTTCGAGTAAGAGCGACCGCGGTAAAGGCGCATTAATTGGCGCAGCATCTGGCGCCGCAGTGGGTGGTGGTATTGGTTACTACATGGACGTGCAAGAAACTAAATTGCGCCAACAATTAGCCTCAACGGGTGTGAGTGTGACTCGCAGTGGCGATAACATTATTTTGAACATGCCTAATGAAGTGACCTTTGGTGTTGATCAAACTGAATTAAGTGATGGTGCCAAACGAGTACTCAATTCAGTAGCGTTAGTGGCGAAAGAATACAGTAAGACGCAACTGAATATCTTAGGTTATACCGACAGCAGTGGCTCAGACTCTTACAATTTACGTTTATCACAAGTGCGTGCGAGTGAAGTCGGTAACTACTTGATGAGTAAGGGTGTTGCCTCATCTCGTGTTAGATCTCAAGGTATGGGTGAAGCCAGCCCAATAGCATCGAATGCGAATGCGAACGGCCGCGCGCAAAACCGTCGTGTTGAGATCGTATTAATCCCAACGGGCTAATAGTTTGATTTAACAATGATGTATATTATTAAAAGTCGCCTAAGGGCGACTTTTTTGTCGATATTAATTTATTTTTTGTGTGGTGATGTATAGCTTACGCTGAGACATTTTGTCCTCTGCAATATGCTGTTTGAGTGATTAACGCCGCAATTACATCACAGCTATTTGCCTTGGGGGCCGTTCTGCTTGATCCCTTTATCTATTTCACGTTCAGTATGGGGATAAGTAACAAGTATGACTTTTACCGCCTAGAGGAAATATCAGTATGATAAGCAAAAATATGTTGGCAGCGTTAAGTTTAAGCCCTGTAATTATGGCTGCTGCAGTGCAAGGAGCGCCGATGAAGGCTGAAACGATAGTGCAGATCCCGCCGATTGAACTGCGTGCTGCAGGCAGCTTGAAGACGGCGATGAATGAGATTATTGCTGCGTATCAAGCACAGTCGCAAACAAGTGTCGCGGCACAATATGCCCCCTCAGGTTTACTCCTAAAGCGTATCCAAGAAGGCGAGAAGGTTGATATTTTTGCCTCCGCTAACATGAAGCATCCACAGGCTTTGGTCGATGTAGGTCAGGGTAAAGCAGTACAGATGTTTGCACGTAACCAACTTTGTGCCATTGTCCAAGACAATTTTCCAGTCACAAGCACTAATTTACTCGATACCTTATTAGATCCGAAGATTAAAGTTGGGATTTCAACCCCGAAAGCCGATCCTGCTGGTGATTATGCATGGGCCGTATTCGCGAAGGCCGAGGCGGTAAAACCGAATGCACAACTTGAGCTAGAGACAAAAGCACTACAACTGACGGGTGGCCCAGAGAGTGCGAAGCCGCCTAAAGATCGTAATCCGTACGGCTGGGTGATGGAAAATAAGCAAGCGGATATCTTTTTAACTTATTGTACCAATGCGGTATTGGCTAAAAAAGAAGTACCTAGTTTAAAGATTATCGATTTACCTCAGGAGCTTGCCGTCGGTGCTGACTATGGATTAGTGGTGCTGCAAGGCGCAAGCAATGCGGCTACGCCGCTAGCTGAGTTTATTTTATCCGCTAAAGGACAAGCGATTTTGACTCATTATGGTTTCCAGCCGCCGGCTAAATAAATGATTTTTAGGTGTATAGATTGAGATAAAAACGGCACCTTATCGGTGCCGTTTTTATTGTGTTGGCTTAAATATTAACGCATTAGTGCGTCAAGTAGATTGTTGCTAAACCAAGGAAGGCAAATAAACCCACTATATCGGTTACTGTGGCTAATACCATACCGCCAGCAAGCGCAGGATCGATTTTAAGTCGTTTTAATATCAATGGAATACTTGCGCCAGCAAGCCCCGCAATCGTCATATTAATCAACATGGCGCCGCCAATGAGCCCTGCGAGTGCGATATCATCTTTCCACACGAATACTGCGATAAAAACTAAGATTGACCACAGTAAGCCATTAAGAAATCCAATCGATAATTCTTTACCAATTAGCCAGCGTGCGTTGCTCTGGCCTATATGACCTAAGGCAATACCCCGGATCACTAATGCTAAGGTTTGGTTACCAGCAACGCCACCCATACTCGGGACAATCGTCATCAATACAGCGATAGTGGCAAATTGCTCAATAGTGCCTTCAAACATATTGCTGACTGACGAGGCGAGCAAGGCGGCGAACAAATTAATGGAGAGCCAGAGTGAGCGACGTAAGGTACTTTTAAGCACTGGGCCAAAAGTATCCTCATCATCGTCCATACCTGCCATACCCATCATCGAGTGTTCTGCATCTTCACGGATAACATCGACCACATCATCGATAGTGATACGTCCGAGCAGCTTGCCATCATTATCGACGACAGGCGCGGAGACCCAGTCATTACGTTCGAATTTTTTTGCCACCTCACTGTCAGACATACTGACCGGAATGCTCTCAATATCAGGATCCATAATATTGCGGATTGTTGTGTTTGGCGCGCAGGTGAGTAAATCTGCGAGTCTAACGCCGCCAAGAACTTTATCTTTTTTATCAACAACATAAAGTGTATCCGTGGTATCGGGCAAGTTGCCTCGTTGACGAAGATAACGTAGCACTACATCGATATTGACATCGGGTCTTAAGGTCACAGTATCTGTGTTCATTAAGCTGCCGGCGGTCTCATCGGGATAAGATAAGGCCTGTTCAACCCTATGACGGTTTTGTTCCGTCATTGATTGCAACACTTGTTTATAAACGGCGTCGGGTAGACTACGTAAAACATAGGCAAGGTCATCGGTGTCCATACTTGCGGTTGCTTTTGCTACTCGTTCAGGACTCATGCTGCGGATCAGTGGATCTTTTAGCTCTTCGCTCAATTCATCGAGTATGTCGCCTATGTGTTCTTGATCGATCAATTGCCATAGTACTTGTCTAACATCTGGCGGCGATGATTCTAAAATTAGCGCAATATCGGAGGCGGCCATTTTCTGTAGCATGTTACGCACATGCACAAACATACCACTACTTAATGCTTGGTTTAACTGGTCAAGACTATGTCCGGGGTGATCGTTTTCGGTATTGTCTACGGGCATTTGTCCTCCATTGTGCGGCAACTAGGGTTGAGTGTGTAACAGCTTGAGCTTGGCTTAGTGACGATTTGTTCTTGCATAGAATATGCGGGTTTGCATGAACTAAGGCGCATAAAGAGTGGCTTAAATTATGGGGCAGCGGCAATGTTCGCTAGTGTAAAGTCCCTTAGCTTATGCCGTCGAGCGACAAATCTGATGCAGTGTCTAAAAAGTCAATTTCTGACACCAACTGTGGAGTGATCAAGATAAAGTAAAACTAACTGGCTTCGTCAAACTTAGCGTCGATTAAGGCGCAAATGGCATCTAGAGCAGGCTGTGCATCTGGGCCTTCAGCAATCAGTTTAATGGTTTTACCCATACCAGTCTCAAGCATCAATAAGCCGAGCACGCTGGCAGCCGATGCCTGTTTATTGCCTTGGATCAAGGTAATCACCGCATTAAACTCAGATGCCAGTACCACCAATTTAGTGGCGGCACGGGCATGTAATCCGAGTTTATTGCAGATGGTTATCTCACGCTCAAGCTTTGGCATTATTCAGCTCTCGATGGCGCGCATAAACTTGGTGTTTACTATTGCTAAAGCGTTTAGCTAATTGCTCTGCAACGTAAACCGATCGGTGCTGTCCGCCAGTACAACCAATGGCCACAGTTAAGTAGCTGCGGTTGTTACGCTCAAGGTGTGGCAACCAAGTTTCGAGTAAATTCTCGATTTGCCAGATGAGTTTATTAACCAGTGGTTGACGATTCAAAAACTCAGCCACGGGTTCATCTAAGCCTGTTAGTGGGCGCAGCGCTAATTCCCAATGAGGGTTAGGTAAGAAGCGCACATCAAACATAAAGTCTGCTTCTGTTGGCATACCATGTTTAAACCCAAAGGATTCAAAGTTAATCACTAATTCTTTATCGACACTGCCAAGCAGGATTTGCCTCACTTGGTCGCTCAAATCATAAATATTCAGATTTGAAGTATCTATGTAGTGATCGACCAGTTGTGACATCGGCTCGAGCAGTTTACCTTCTTGTTTTATTGCTTCTTGCAATGAAACTTGGCTCTTGGATAAAGGATGAAGGCGACGGGTTTCGCTGTAACGCTTGAGCAAAACTTTATCGCTAGAGTTAAGAAAGAAACTCGTTAGTTCTGTGCCTGGTGGCAGACTTTCGAGCTGTTTAGTCAATATTTTATCTTGCTCAGGCAGGTTACGTACGTCGACACTGATGGCGACGAGATCGTTACTGCCTTTAAGCTGATCAAGTAACGCACCGATTAGCGGTAGCGGAAGATTATCAACGCAATAATAGCCGAGATCTTCGAGTACTCTAAGGGCGACGGATTTACCTGAACCTGAGCGGCCTGACACTATGACCAGTTTCATCCCGTGATTACCTGATAGAGTTCTGCTTCATCATGTGTCTTGCGTAATTGTTTCAATATTTGCTTATCACTCAGTTTTTCGGCCATGCAAGACAAGGTGCTTAAGTGCTGCTGACATTGGTCAGCAGGCACCAGTAATGCAAATAAAATATCAACCGGTTGCTTATCAATAGCATCAAATGCAATTGGCTCTTCGCACTTAATAAGTACGGCAATGGGCTTATCTATATCGGCTAATCGACCATGTGGAATGGCGATACCGTTACCTATACCTGTGCTCCCCACCTTTTCGCGCGCCACTAGGCTTTCGAATATCTCTTGAGATGAGAGGGTCGGGTACTGGGCAGCGACTAGGTCGCTGATGAGTTCCAGTACTTTTTTTTTGCTGCCCGGAGTGGCGCAGGTCGTGCACTCCGGCCGCAGTATGCTACAAAGTTCCATTATTAGTGTTTTGTTAACTTCTCTTTGTGTTTAATAACCTGACGATCAAGTTTGTCTATCAGGGCGTCTATAGCTGCATACATATCAGTATGCTCGGCAGTAGCAAATACTTCACCACCGATGAGGTTTATCCTCGCTTCAGCAATTTGTTTTATTTTCTCAACATTGAGCACAACGTGCACATTATTGATCTGTTCGAAATGGCGTTCAAGTTTTGAAAACTTTTCTTCTACATATGCGCGTAACGATTCGGTAATTTCAATATGGTGCCCAACTAGGTGTATGTGCATAGAAACGTCCTCCGATATTCACTGTAGGTTATAAACTCTTACGCTGATTAGAAGGGGGAATAAGCATGGCTTCTCGATATTTCGCAATGGTTCTGCGTGCTACATTTATTCCCTGTTCTGCCAGAAGTTGTGCCATCTTACTGTCACTTAATGGTTTTTTCTGATTTTCTGCTGCAACCAGTTTTTTAATAAAGGCTCTGATTGCCGTTGATGAACATTCACCACCATCATCCGTACCAACATGGCTAGAGAAGAAGTATTTTAGTTCAAAAAGCCCCTTTGGGGTATGCATGTATTTTTGGGTGGTCACCCGCGAGATGGTGGACTCATGCATCTCGACTGCTTCGGCAATATCGTTAAGTACCATAGGTTTCATCGCTTCTTCACCATATTCAAAGAAGCCTTGTTGGTATTGGACAATACAGTTCGCCACTTTCAGCAGGGTATCGTTGCGACTTTCTAAACTTTTAATAAACCATTTAGCCTCTTGCAGATGCCCACGAATAAATTGGCTGTCGGCTTGGTTTTTAGAGCTGCGCGCCATAGAGGCATAATGTTGATTTACATTGATTTTAGGCATGTTATCAGGGTTAAGTTCAACGACCCAGCGGCCATTTTTCTTTGACACTGATACATCGGGAATAACATATTCGTCCTCGTTGGGGGTAATCAATAAACCCGGGCGAGGATTAAGAGTTTGGATGAGCGTTATGCCGTCTCTTAACTCATCTTCTTTGAGCTTAGTCTTACGCATCAATAATCTAAAGTCACGTGCCGCAATGAGATCTAAATGATCTTTAATCAGCATGCGGGCGTTATCAAGATGGGGCGTATCGGGCGCAAAGTGTGACAGTTGGATCAGCAGGCATTCGCTTAAATCTCTGGCGGCAACACCTATTGGGTCGAAATGTTGAATACGTTTAAGCACGGCTTCGACTTCGTCAAGTTCGACCTCTGGGTTACCTATAGCTTCCAGAATTTCTTCAGTGCTTTGAGTGAGATAACCTTGATCGTTTATTGCTTCGATAATGGCGGTCGCAATGGCTAAATCGGTTTCAGAAAAGGGGGTGAGATTTTTTTGCCATTCTAAGTGCTCATATAAACCGTCGCTAGTCTCACCTTGAAAGGGCATATCGTCTTCGCGACTCCCACCTGGACCTGAGTTAGGTGACGCGGTAAATACTTCATCCCAAGTCGTGTCCATGGGAAGATCGTCCGGCATGGATTCTTGAGTTAAAGATTCTGCGGTGTCGACGGTAGAGCTGTCTTTTTCTGGTGGCGGAGCGACGGATTCACTGAAATCGGTATCCGATAGCGTTTGGTTTACAGGGTCTTTAGTTGCGTCGAATTGATCCTCTTCCAGCTCGAGAAGGGGATTAGAATCTAAGGCTTGCTGGATCTCTTGCTGCAGTTCTAATGACGATAGTTGCAACAGACGAATTGCCTGCTGTAATTGTGGCGTCATGGTTAACTGTTGACCCAGTTTGAGCTGGAGTGACGCTTTCATGTTACCGCAGATCCCTAAGTTATTATTGTTAGATGGGGTCGCTGATTACCCTCTTGAGTCGAGCCGGATGGTGGTATAATTAACGACCATCGACTCCCTTTGGTTAACTATAGCCTGAATTGTTCACCTAAGTACACAGCCCTAACCTGCTGATTGTCTAAGATCTCTGCCGGAGTTCCTTCTGCGATTAGGTTTCCGTGACTGACAATATAGGCATGTTCACACACATCTAATGTCTCGCGAACATTGTGGTCGGTAATTAGTACACCAAGGCCACGACTTTTAAGCTGCTCAATAATTTTCTTGATGTCGATAACTGAAATCGGATCGACGCCAGCAAAAGGTTCATCAAGTAAAATGAACTTAGGATTAGCTGCTAAAGCCCGTGCAATTTCTACACGGCGACGCTCGCCACCAGACAACGACATACCTTGGCTGTCACGTATATGGGTGATATGGAACTCTTCAAGCAGATGTTCTAATTCTTCATCTCTTTGTTCTTTCGTTAATTCTTTGCGAGTTTGTAGTACAGCCATAATGTTGTCATGTACGCTCAGCTTACGAAAGATACTGGCTTCCTGCGGTAAGTAACCAATGCCTTTGCGGGCACGTAAGTGCATAGGGTCAGCGGTTAAATCATGATCATCGATAAAAATATGTCCTTTATCGCTCTTTACCAACCCGACAACCATGTAAAAGGTCGTGGTTTTACCGGCTCCGTTTGGGCCGAGTAGACCAACAACTTGACCGGTTTTTACCGTCAAACTGACATCTTTAACGACTTGGCGGCTCTTATAACTTTTCGCTAAGTTTTGTGCTCTTAGAGTGATCTGTGTCATTGAGGATCCTGCTTTTTAACAGGTTTATCAGTTGGCGTATTAGGCTTTACATCATCTTGATAGCTTTCTGGCTGAATAATTGTGATCACGCGATCGTCACCGCTGCCAGTACTTTCGGCAATTAATTTTTGTTGGATAATATTGTAGCGGATCAAATTTCCTCGGACTTGGCTACCCGCCTGATCTAATGAAGCTAACCCTTTGAGGGTGAGAGTACGGCTTGCCATGTCATAACGAATTTCTTTCGCGCTCGCCGATGCCGGGCGGCCATCATCGAGGATTTGGGTATAAGTAGCTGGATTACCAGTGGCCACTAACGTTTTGCTATTTTCACCTTCAGCAGAAAATGCACGCAGTTCATCTGCAATAATTTTGATTGAGCCTTGAGTGACTTCAACTGGACCAAAGAAGATAATTTGGTTGTTCTTGATATCTGCCGTTTGGCTCACTGCCTTAATTTTGACTTCCTGTTTCAAGTCACTCACTTTCGCGAAGGCGCTCATGCTCATCATTAGCATGAGGCTGGCAAGTAATACGTTATTTTGCTTCATATGTTCCTACTACCTGACTGGTCAATCGCACTTCTTGTGCATTGAGGTCGGCAAAAAGGCCTTGGCCTTGAATATTAAAATCTTTTCCTGTGACGTAAATAGTGCGGTCAGAGGTCATTATCATCGTATTGAGATCGAGTTCCAGATAACTGGTGGACAAGGTTTGAATGGGTTCTTCTGAGCTAATAGCATCAATAATAACATTATTCTCTAATACCACCTTGCCGGTTTCTTTGTTGAGCTTGCCTTCATCAGCCTTGAGTTGCCATTGTGCTTTACCTTGGTCGGGATAGACAAGATAAACAGGTTGAGTAAAGAAAGTTTGATTCGTAGAATCAAAATGTTCCATATGTTTTGCAGTAACACGACTGTTGACGAATCCTTGTTCATTAAACTCGACGCTGCGTAGATCTTTCACGACAAAATCTGGCGTGTTTTGATCTTTTACCTTATTGTCGGCATCATTGTTATGCTTATTTTGCACTTGCCAATACAGCACCAGTGCAGTACCGAAAAAAGCAATAATCGCCAGCGTCACACGGCTCATATACTCATACCATGGGCAGACGTGAACTTATTTTGACTTAGCAGTAACAGGTCGGTGAGCTCACGCAATGCCCCATGTCCGCCATTGAGTGTGGTAACAAAGTGAGCGTGCTGACGGACATAAGGATGACCATCGGCAACACTAACGGCTAAACCCACCACGTTCATGACGGGCAAATCGACCATATCGTCACCAATGTAAGCCACCTCATCAGGCGTCACGCCATAAAGCGCGAGTAATTCCTCATAGGGGGCAAATTTATTATCTACACCTTGGTAAATATGGGTAACGCCAAGCGCTGTCATACGGTTTTCAACGATTTTAGATTGGCGTCCAGTAATGACCGCAAGATGAAAACCGCTGGTGAGCAGTGAGCGCACGCCATAACCGTCGCGGGTATGAAAAGCTTTTAGTTCTTCACCGCTATTACTTAAGTAAATGCGCCCATCAGAAAACACGCCATCGACGTCACAAATCAACAGTTTAATCTTTTGTGCGCGTTGCCACACATCATCACTGATGGGGCCGTAAAATCCTTGCTGTGGCATTAAATGACTCCTGCTTTAACCATGTCTAACATGTTAAGTGCACCAATAGGATGGCGATCTTTATCTATCACAATCAAACCGTTAATATTTTTCGAATCCATTATTTGCAGTGCTTTAGCCGCCAATATGTTATCCATAATGGTAACGCAGTTACGGGTCATTACATCGGCAATGGGTGTTGTTCGTAGATTCACTTCAGCATCAATGACCCGACGCAAATCACCGTCGGTGAAGATACCGACAAGCTTGCGCTGATCATCAATAATCGCTGTCATGCCTAAGCCTTTCTTGGAGATTTCGTACAGGGCTTCTGTGATGCAAATATCGTGGTTGACGAGCGGTAAGTCATCACCGCTGTGCATTACATCATTGACCTTTAAGAGTAATTTACGGCCAAGTGCACCACCGGGATGGGACATCGCAAAGTCATCACGGGTAAAACCTTTGGCTTGTAACAATGCAATCGCGATGGCATCACCCATAACTAAGGTTGCCGTGGTGCTTGACGTTGGGGCGAGTCCTAGTGGGCAAGCTTCTTCAGGTACTCCAATGCACAAATGGACTTTTGATAAGCGCGCCATGTTGGACTCTGGCTTACTTGTTATAGCAATCACAGGTACACCCATACGCTGGATCACGGGCATTAAGGTGAGAATTTCGCTCGACTCACCTGAGTTTGATATGGCTAAAATAACATCATTATCCGCTAATACGCCAAGGTCGCCATGGCTAGCCTCACCGGGATGGACGAAAAATGCTGGCGTACCAGTGCTGGCAAGGGTGGCAGAAATCTTATTACCGATATGGCCTGATTTGCCCATCCCCATCACAATGACTTTACCGGTGCAGTTGAAAATTAACTCGCAAGCTTCTGCAAATTCAACTGAATCTACATATTGATAAAGATTGTCTAGGGCTGACTTTTCAATGTCGATAACTTTGCAGCCCCATTGGCGCAGTTGTGATTTATCTACCATGTCTATCTCTCTTTTTGCATTGTCTTTGTCGCCCCATTTATGGGATTGGAATAGCACAATTTGGTACGCGATAAAGATGATATTTAGTTGGCGTTCTGCCAAGTATTCTTTTGTTTTCAGGCTATTTAGCGACTGTTTTATGACGATGATTTATCTCAAAGCGTAAAACAATTGCGGCAGGCTAGGGCGATTGAGCTTATTCGTCAAGTTAAGCGCTATCCGCTACTCATTCAGAATAACGGGTATCGCGATAGTCCGTCTTGAGCAATATCATCGTCTTTGTGGTTTATTTTAATGGATTTATACGACATCACGGCGGGTATTATCCCATTGGATGTTGCTAAATTGACACTTAAGTCGCGGCGTATCCGTATTTAAAATTGGATGAGGAGCGAGCTAAGTGCAAATGAAATAACCAATACAGCCAATTCTGCAACTAGATTTAAAACATTAAGTAACATTTAACCGGTGCAGAGTGAAAACTTAAGGCGCATTTTCGCTGTAAATGAGGCAAATTGAAAGTATCGCAGGCCGATAGTGTCGATTCGGTTGTAGGTTAAAGCGCAATTACGTACAATTTGCGGCTCTTTGTTTGGTCTGTCTCGGAAGATTGGGATTGCCTCTTTGCAAATGTCGGAATCAAGCATGACTCAAAAACAAACGCCGTTGGTTGAGATCCGTAACTTGGGGTTTAGCCGCGGTCAGCGCGTAATATTTGAAGATATTAGCCTGTCCATTCCTCGGGGCAAGGTGACGGCGATTATGGGCCCCAGTGGTATAGGCAAAACGACACTGCTGAAATTAATCGGCGGTCAATTAACGCCAGACCATGGGCAAGTGTTATTCGACGGCCACGATATCCATGGCGTGAGTCGCAATGAGTTATTTCAATTACGTAAGCGTATGAGCATGCTGTTTCAAAGCGGCGCGCTGTTTACCGATATCAATGTGTTCGATAACGTCGCATTTGCGTTACGTGAACATTCAGGGCTACCAGAGGATATCATTCGCACCATAGTGTTGATGAAACTCGAAGCTGTGGGTTTGCGTGGCGCCGCGCAGATGATGCCAAGCGAATTATCCGGTGGTATGCAGCGCCGTGCCGCATTGGCCAGAGCCATCGCACTGGAACCTGAAATGGTGCTGTACGATGAACCATTTGCAGGTCAAGACCCAATATCAATGGGCGTATTAGTGAAGCTTATTCGTGAGTTATCCGATGCGCTCAATCTTACCTCTGTTGTGGTATCCCACGATGTGGATGAAGTGCTTGGCATTGCCGATTATGTGTACGTGGTAGCCGATAAAAAAGTCATCGCCCACGGCACGCCAGAAGAATTAAAGCACGCCGATAATCCGCAATTGAAACAGTTTATTCAAGGCGCACCAGACGGCCCTGTGCCATTTCATTATCCGGCCAGGGATTACCAACAAGAATTGTTAGCAAAAGGAGTTGGCAAGTGAAGTTAATCGACAGTATTGCTGACTTGGGCCGTAGCGCCATTGAGTTTGTACTTGGTTTTGGTCGTGCTGGAGTAATGTTATGGGGCGCTATTTTTCGCTGGCCACGTGTGCGTAAAGGTTTTCCATTATTAGTACGGCAGATTTATGTGGTCGGCGTGCAATCTATGGTGATCATTTTAGTGTCTGGGCTGTTTATCGGCATGGTGCTTGCGCTACAAGGCTACAATATCTTAGTAGGCTTTGGCACTGAAGAAAGCTTAGGCCCTATGGTCGCGCTCAGTTTACTGCGTGAGTTAGGGCCAGTCGTGACTGCGTTATTATTTGCAGGACGGGCGGGTTCTGCATTAACCGCTGAAATTGGGTTAATGAAAAGTACTGAGCAGCTCTCGAGCTTAGAGATGATGGCTATCGACCCATTAAGGCAGATTATTGCACCGCGCTTTTGGGCTGGGGTTATTAGTATGCCATTGCTGGCATTGATGTTTACCGCAGTCGGTATTTACGGTGGTCACATTGTTGGCGTGGAATGGAAGGGCATCGACAGTGGGGCATTTTGGTCGATTCTGCAGGCGTCGGTCGAATGGCGTCAGGACATAGTTAACTGCTTGATCAAGAGTGGTGTGTTTGCCGTAGTGGTTACTTGGATTGCGTTATATCGCGGTTATCAAGTGATCCCTAATCCGGAAGGCATCAGCCGAGCAACGACGCAGACGGTAGTTCAGTCGAGCCTTGCTGTATTGGCATTGGATTTTTTACTGACAGCCCTGATGTTTGGCCGCTAATAAATTATCGCGGATTTCGACACAGGATTTGATGGATTAACAGAGTGGTAGCTAAGCATGTTGACACGGAAAATTGAATTATTAGTGGGTGTGTTTCTTTTAACCGGACTGGCCGCTTTTTTGGTCTTAGTCTTTAATGTCGCCAATATTGAAGTTAAAAGCAGTGACAGCACCTATACCATAAAAGCTAATTTCACCAATATTGGTGGCTTAAAGGTGCGTTCGCCCGTCAAGGTCGGTGGTGTGGTGGTTGGCCGAGTCAGTAGTATTGATTTAGATCCGGTTAAGTTAGTCGCTGTCGTCACAGTAGTGATGGATAAGCGTTACGATAAATTCCCAGAAACCAGTAGTTTAGCTATTTTAACTTCGGGTTTGTTGGGTGAGCAATTCTTAGGGTTAACACCCGGTTTTGTTGATGATGATGTCAGTATGCTAAAAGATGGCGATAAAATTGACGACACTCGTTCAGCATTGGTATTGGAAGAGCTGATTGGTCAGTTCTTATATAGTATGGGTTCGAAGGATAAATAGGGGTTACCGCTATGTTTAACATCTTATCTCGCTTTTTATTGCCGCTAGTGATGGTTTTAGGGACAACAAGTGCTATCGCCGCTGATGTGGTTGTGGACACCAAAGATCCCTATGCCATGGTAAAAGCCGTTGCAAATAAAACCTTTGATCGTTTTCATAAAGATAAAGCGCTTATCGATGCCGACTCTGATCATTTAAAGGTTATTGTTCGTGAAGAATTAATGCCTTATATCGATTATAAATATGCTTCTTACAAGGTATTAGGCCAATATCTTAAGGATTCAACCGAAGATCAACGCAATCGTTTCGTTGATGCTTTTGAAGGTTATTTAGTCTCTACCTATGCCCAAGCTTTTACTGAATACACCAATCAAAAAGTGGAGTTTTCACCGGGGATAGATTTCAGCCAAGAGAAAATAGTCGATGTAAATGTACAGATCATTGAAGCCGGTCGTCCGCCGATTAAATTACTATTTAAGGCACGCCGCTTGAAAGATGACACATGGAAAGCGTTTGATTTAGTTGCCGAAGGGGTAAGTTTACTGTCTTCTAAACAATCTGAAATTTCAAATCTTATTCGCCAGCAGGGTATCGATCCTGTGATTAAGATGCTTGACGAACGCACGAAAGAAAAAGTCGTCATCAAGGCTAAATCAGGGAAGTCGCAGTCGTGATTGAGTTTGTGCAACAAGGCACAGTTTGTCATCTCAAAGGGCGTCTAACCCAAGCTGATGTCATTACATTATGGCCACAGCGGCAGCAATTACTGAGTGATGCGATACAGACGTTATCTTTGTCTGAGCTTCAATACAGTGACAGCGCTGGCATAGCCTTTTTACTGGCGCTTGTGCGTGAACATAGCCGCCAGCTTGAATTGAATTTAGCGTCTCCCCAGCTGAAAAAGTTAATTGATTTATATGATTTACATGCCTTCTTTACCGAAGAAGCGCATTAAAAATAAGGTGAAAGATGTCATGGAATGCAGCTTAATAGAACAAATTTTACGTGATGCGTTAGGACTCGAAGAAGTCCACGCTAGCTCGGATGGTAGCCATTATAAAGTGATCGCCGTAGGTGAGTGCTTCGATGGGATGAGTCGAGTTAAACAGCAACAAGCCATTTATGCACCGTTGACGGCACACATTGCCAACGGTGAATTACATGCATTAACGATTAAAGCTTTCACGCCGACTCAATGGAAACGCGAAAAAGTTTTCAACATGCCTAGCTAGTGAGGAAAAGTGGATAAACTAACAATTAAGGCAAGCCCTCCGCTTGCCGGTGACGTGATCATTTCTGGTGCTAAAAATGCGGCTTTGCCTATTTTAATGGCCGGCGTATTGGCTGAAACCGATTTTGTGGTTTCTAACGTGCCCAATCTGCGCGATGTCAGTACTAGCTGTAAATTATTACGTTGCCTCGGCGCTGAAGTGACTGAACTTGGCGACGGACAAATCCGTATTTCAACGACTAATTTGAATGAGTTCTGTGCTCCTTACGATTTGGTCAAAACGATGCGCGCTTCTATCTTGATCTTAGGGCCATTATTGGCGCGTTATGGGACTGCTGACGTCTCATTGCCGGGAGGCTGCGCCATTGGGGCAAGACCGGTGAATTTGCACTTGCATGGCCTTGAGATGATGGGTGCTAAGATTGAAGTGAAAGAAGGTTATATCAAAGCTCGTGTTGATGGACGTCTTAAAGGCGCTCATATTTTTATGGACATGGTCAGCGTTGGTGCAACTGAAAACTTACTGATGGCCGCGGCATTAGCCGATGGCGAAACCGTGATTGAAAATGCGGCTCGTGAGCCTGAAGTGATCGATCTGGCCAATTGCTTAATTGCAATGGGCGCCAAAATTACCGGTATAGGCAGTGCGACACTGCGTATTCAAGGGGTTGAGCGGTTACAGGGCTGTCATTATCGCGTTATGCCAGATCGTATCGAAACGGGGTCATTTCTGGTTGCTGCCGCTGTGACCCGCGGTCGTATTCGTTGCTTAAAAGCCGATCCTGCTTCACTTGAGTCGGTTATCGCTAAGCTTGAAGATGCGGGCGCGACGATTACTACGGGTGAAGATTGGATTGAGCTTGATATGCAGGGTAAACGTCCTAAAGCCGTAAATATCAAAACGGCGCCTTATCCTGGCTTTCCTACCGATATGCAAGCGCAGTTTTGTGTGCTCAATGCCTTAGCGCAAGGCACTGCTACGATTACTGAGACCATCTTTGAAAACCGCTTTATGCATGTACCTGAGCTTATTCGTATGGGCGCGACTATGGAGCTTGAAGGTAACACCTGCATTATCCATGGGATTGAATCTTTAAGTGGTGCTCAGGTGATGGCGACGGATTTACGTGCATCAGCAAGTCTAGTGATTGCGGGCTTAGTCGCAGATGGACAAACTATTGTAGATCGTATCTATCATTTAGATCGTGGCTATGAACATATTGAAAATAAGTTTCAGGGTTTAGGCGCTGAGGTTGTGCGCATTCAGTGATAGTGACTGGTTTAGCCCTTCAATATTGAAATCTCGACATATTAAAAAACCAGCTAAAGGCTGGTTTTTTTGTCTGCATTTGGTTTTGCTATGCAATAATGGGCGCCACTCTAGTTATCGACCACAACCTTTTCATCGATAATGACAGGTAATTCCTGTTGCTTACCTTGGCGTATTACAGTCATCATCACTTTTTTGCCTGGTGTGGTTTCTGCAATACGATCCATCAGCATTTCTACGCCGGGTACATCTTCACCATCGTATTTAATAATGACATCCCTTGGCATCAGCAGCGCGCGTGCTGCTGGGCCATTAGGATCGACACCTGTGATGAGTACGCCTTTGAGATCGGGCAGATTCAGTATTTGCGCCACCACAGGATTGATCGGTTCACCAGAAATGCCTAATGCACCACGGATCACACGGCCATTTTTAATCAACTTATTCATAATACTGTGGGCTAACTTAATCGGGATAGCGAAGTTTATTCCGTGACCGCCGCCTTCTTCACCCACTTGGAATGCCGCGGTATTAATACCGATAAGGCTACCGTTAGTGTCTATGAGCGCGCCGCCTGAGTTACCCGCATTAATTGCAGCATCGGTTTGCAGGAAATCTAAATAACCTGAACTTAAGCCGTTTCGGCCGGTAGCACTGATAATACCTTGGGTGATGGTTTGGCCTAAGTTATAGGGATTACCAATAGCGAGCACGACATCACCGACTTGAGGCGGGCTTTCAAGGTTGACTGGCACAATCGGTAAATTGTCACCCTCAATTTTGAGTACGGATAAATCAGTCTCAGGATCAAAACCTACCACTTCTGAGGTAAATTTACGGCCATCTTGTAGGGCAACAACAATCTCATCAGCTTTTTTAATGACATGATAATTAGTAAGAATATAGCCTTCTTTACTCATGATCACACCAGAACCTAGGCCTTGCAGTGATCCCGAATTAAGTGGGCGAGTTTGATCTATGCTGAGGCTATAAATATTTACTACAGCAGGTGCTGCTCGGCGTACCGCCTTGGCAAAAGACAGTTCAACAGTGTTGTTGGCACGGGTTTGTAGCAGATTATTTCCCAATGATGGGTTATCGAAATAACGAGTCACCAATAAAAATATAGCCGCCATGATAAGACCGAAGAGGGTAGCTTTACCGAGATATAACAGAGTGTCTTTTATCGTCATGGCAGGATGGATCTTAAAAAAGGTGAGTTAGATTAACATGTTTAATCTATGTAAGCATAGGGAGGCTAGGCTCCCTATGCTTATCTTAGGCTGAAAATGTGGTCAATGTAGGAATTAACGTAATACTAAATACAGCATGCTCTTATCACGCATAATCTTCAGTGCTACCGCCCCTTCTTGATCTTTTAGCATAGCTTTAAGTGCTTTAAGATCTTTAATTGCAGTGCGGTTAATACCAACAATGATATCGCCTTTTTGTAAGCCACTCATGGCAGCGGGAGAACCTTGAGCAACCTCAGTAATTTCAACCCCCTTAGAGGAGTTTTCTAAGGAAGCCCCTTGCAGCATAGGATGCACAGCGCCTGCTGCTGACTCTGTACTTTGGCTAGCTTCGCCTAATGTGACCTTAACCGTTTTCTTATCACCATCGCGAATAATGCCTAATTCAACTTTGGCACCTGCGCCCATAGTGGCGACTTTGGCTCGTAGTTCTTGGAAGGACTTAATGCCACGACCATCGATACTAACGATAATATCACCCGCTTTAATCCCCGCTTTTTCTGCTGCGCTGCCCGCAGTGACTTCATTAACGAAACCACCGTGCTGAGTATCTAAGCCAAAACCTTGTGCGAGTTGGCTATCAAGGTCGCGTCCCGAAATACCGAGTACACCACGGCGAACTTCACCATGCTCAGCAATTTGCGCGACTAAACTTTTCACCATATTGGCTGGAATAGCAAAACCAATACCAACGTTACCACCGCCTGGCGCCACAATTGCCGTGTTAATACCAATTAACTCGCCGTTTAAGTTAACGAGTGCACCACCGGAGTTACCACTGTTAATCGCAGCATCGGTTTGAATAAAATTCTCTAGCATTTCAATGCCTAAGCCGCTACGACCTAACGCGCTGACAATACCGGATGTAACTGTTTGGCCTAAACCGAAGGGGTTACCAATGGCAACGGCAAAGTCACCAACCCGTAGCTCATCAGAGTTGGAGGATTTTATTGCGACCAGATTTTTGGCCTCAATTTGCAGTAATGCAATATCAGACTCTGAGTCAGTACCAATTAATTTAGCTTTTACTTCACGACCGTCGTTTAGGCCGACTTGAATATCATCTGCCCCATCAATCACATGGTTGTTCGTGACAATATAGCCTTTTTCCGCATCAATAATCACACCTGAGCCTAAGCCTCTAAAAGGACGCTCCTGTACTTGCTCTTGTGGCGCATTAGGGCCGAAGAAGTAACGAAACACATCAGGTACTCTCTGTTTAGAAACATGAGTGCCAGTGACGGCAACAGACACTACAGCTGGAGTTGTGCGCTCAAGCATGGGCGCAAGACTTGGCATCGATTGCCCCTCAACCGTCTGAGGAATCGCAGCTTGTGAAACAACAGGCATCATAGTCAGGGTTGCGGCTAACATTGCGGCTGAAAGTACAGATAATTTTGTTTTCATCTATTCATAACTCCAAGTAATGGTTAATCGATCCGGATGTAATGTATTAACAATTTTACGAGCGCCAGATCAAATCTGTATAGGCTCCTTGCCTCGATAGCTATTCTGACACGCACCTTATTGAAAAAGTTCATTAATATTAAAAAATGTTAATTTTTGATTGGCTATTTCTACGGTTTTATTAGCGGTGTAATATCAAACATGGGGGTGTTCACCCGTTATTCAAGTTAAAGTTTATTTCGTTCACAATAAACTGAAATGATTTACAGCATAGTTCTTTGAACACAATTTACTCGCTTTTTATGCTACTGAGCTCGTTTTTTACCTGAATTGCATTTTGTATTGATATATCCTGCGCCACATTGGCCGTGTTAATATTGCGTTAGTTTTAATAACTGACATATAAGAGAATCAAAACGTGCCTCAGTTAAGCCCTTGGCAACATTACCAAAAAGATCTCACCCGTGATGGTTTTTCCCATGATCCGGCTCAAGAAATTGCAGTTAAAGCTTTACAACGCGTTTTTGAAGATTTAACGACATCGGCAGCGCCCAGTTCTGGTCTTGGAAAATTGTTTGCGGCTATGGGGATTAAATCAGCACCAGCAGCACCGAAAGGGCTCTATCTTTGGGGCGGTGTTGGCCGTGGTAAAACATATCTGATGGATACGTTTTTTGATGCTTTACCTGGCGATAAAAAATTGCGCGCGCATTTTCATCGTTTCATGCATCAATTACATCATGATTTGGATGAATTAAAAGGTGTACGCGATCCTTTGTTAGTCATCGCAAAAAAAATGGCGGCTAAATATACCGTTATCTGTTTTGATGAATTTTTTGTCTCAGATATTACCGATGCGATGCTATTGGGTACGCTGTTTCAAGCGTTATTTAAAGAAGGTGTTGTGCTCGTTGCAACGTCCAACATTATTCCCGATGATCTCTATAAAAATGGATTACAGCGGGTGCGTTTTTTACCTGCGATAGCCTTAATTAATCAACATTGTGAAGTACTCAATGTGGATTCTGGCATCGATTATCGACTACGCACCCTTGAGCAAGCGGAGATTTATCATCATCCGTTAGATGCACAAGCCGATGCTAATCTTATGCGTTATTTCAGCCAGTTAGCGCCTGAGTCTGAGGTACTTACCGCAGACATCGAAATAGATGGACGCAACATTGGTATTCGTCAGCAAGCACAAGGCGTACTATTGGTTGATTTTAGAGCGTTGTGCGACGGTCCTCGTAGCCAGCGCGATTATATGGAATTGGCACGGCAGTACCATACAGTGCTCGTCAGTGGCGTCGAACAAATGGGCGCATTTTTAACGGGAGACGATATTGCCAGACGCTTTCTAGCAATGGTAGATGAGTTTTATGAGCGTAATGTGAAGTTGATTATATCTGCCCAAGTGCCACTTGAAGATATCTACGCAGATGGCCTATTAAACTTTGAATTTAAGCGTTGTTGCTCACGTTTGATTGAAATGCAATCCCACGATTATTTAAAAACAGAGCACCTTCCTTAACGGTCCAACGTCAGCATTTTGCTTTAGTGCTTGTAGTAAATCACCTACAACGGCTTAATCGTTAGATTGCTAGCTGTTATAGGGTGATGTTTTATTGTTTTTATCAAAATATCAGGTGATTTTTAACTCAGCTTTGTCTATACTCCGCAGCCTGCCCACGTTACTCCGCCAATTGGGCGGAAGTTGTAAGCCGAAGTCAGTGCTCGAAGGGGTGCTAAAAGGCAATTTTGTGTTGTTTGCAAACGCAGATAACATGTGAGACAGAAAATTAACTTTGGGTTTTTGTAATAATGAAGACTTTTACTGCTACACCAGAAACCGTAACTCGTGACTGGTTCGTCGTTGATGCAGACGGCAAAACTTTAGGTCGTATCGCAACTGAAATCGCTATCCGTTTACGCGGTAAGCATAAGCCAGAATACACGCCACACGTTGATACCGGTGATTATATCATCGTTGTTAATGCTCAAAAAGTGACTGTGACTGGTAACAAAGCGAAAGGCAAAACGTACTACTCGCATTCAGGCTTCCCTGGTGGCATTAAGCAAATCAGCTTTGAAAAGCTGCAAGCGCAAAAGCCAGAAATGATCATCGAGAAAGCAGTTAAGGGTATGTTACCAAAAGGTCCTCTGGGCCGTGCCATGTTCCGTAAACTAAAAGTTTACGCTGGCGCAGAACATAACCACACTGCACAACAACCTCAAGTTCTTGATATCTAAACGGGATTTAAGCAAATGGCTGCAACTCAGTATTACGGCACTGGCCGTCGAAAAACATCTACTGCTCGCGTATTCGCTAAAGCAGGAAGTGGCAACATCGTTGTAAACCAACGTCCTTTGGATCAGTATTTTGGTCGTGAAACTGCTCGTATGGTTGTTCGTCAACCATTAGAGTTAGTTGAAATGACTGATAAGCTGGACATCTATGTAACTGTTAAAGGCGGTGGTACCACTGGCCAAGCAGGCGCAATCCGTCACGGTATTACCCGTGCTCTGATGCAATTAGATGAAGCTCTGCGTCCATCACTACGTTCTGCTGGTTTCGTTACCCGTGACGCTCGTAAAGTTGAGCGTAAGAAAGTGGGTCTACGTAAAGCACGTCGTAAGCCACAATTCTCTAAGCGTTAATTCGTCTTTGGAATATCAAAAAACCCAGCTTTGCTGGGTTTTTTATTGGTTAAAATTAATGATGAGACCGTTAGGCTCTCGTAATTAAATGTGCTGATATACTCTTTTTTTGGTATTCAACGATTCAGTTTGGGGTAAGTATGACCTTGCAAGTTTTTATGCTGGCGGTGGCATTAGTGCTGATTTTGGAAGGGGTTGGACCATTGTTATTCCCTAATAAATGGCGGTACTATTTAAATGAATTGTCCCATCAACATCAGCATATTATTCAGCGGTTTGGTGGCGTGTTGGTGACAATTGGCATCGTCATATTTGTGGTTTTTGTATAAAAAATCCATGGTAAAGAAGATGTAATATCACTGGCCTCGGCCTTGAATTCGCTATTATATCGCTGCGCTCTGCACGTCTAAGTTGTAGATTACGAGCACATATTATAGATACGCCTGCAATGGCTGATTATCAGCAGAGTCAGCGTGTTTATATGGCAGAAATTGCTGTATGCTGAACAACGACATACTGATCGTTATTACTCATATCAAACGTCCTGAGGTTATTTAGAAACACCAATAGACTTATCGATATTGGGTCTTATTGTAGCTCCCCTCTGATTTTAGTGAATCCGCTCAATTAAGGCCGTGTTTCTAGCCTTTTCTACAAATATATACGCTTTTCTCTGTTTAATTCAACGGTTAGAAATCCAGCTCAAACTCAAGAAATAGGTTATACTGCCGATGTATGTATTCATTCTATTGTCATTGAGAGTTGTTATGCTACGTACTGCACTGATCGCGCTATTATCTTTAATCTCTTCAATGTGCTTTGCACAAACGGAGGCGGTGGATATTTATAGCCAAGATCAATTGCTTGATTTGATCCGTAGCAATCAATACTTAGCAAAAGTGAAACATGATGATTGCCAGCTAGTCCAAGACATTGAGGCGCGAGCCCAAGTCTTAAAACAGCCTTTATATCAGTTTCTATGGGGCGAAATGCTCAACCATGGAACCTGTGTAAAAGCTAACCCTGCAAAGGGTATTGCTTTGTTACGTGACTCGGCCGAACAAGGTAGCTCAGAAGCGATGTTAAAGCTTGCCGAGTATTATCAGAGTGGGAAATTTGTCATCCGCAATAAAGAAAGGGCAGTACATTATTTACTGCCTGCGGCTGCAAGTGGTGATTTACCCGCTCGTATGACGTTAGTGCGTTTATTCAGTGAAGGTTATGGTAGCCCTCGGGATTACGAGATGGCCTATCACTGGTTATATAACGATGTATTTACAGACGAGGCGACGCAGAAAAAAGCCTTGTCTTTACTGAAGGCGTTAGCAGCTAAAATGCCCCCCAGTGCAGTGGCGCGGGCCCAGCAAGAACAGCTGCGAAGCCGTTAAGTTGTCTCTCAATCTAGAGACACATTATTTGGATATTGAATGATAAAAGACCCTCATTTTGAGCGTGAACAGGATAAGTACGAAAACCCTATCCCAAGCCGTGAGTATATTATCGATTACTTACGTTCTCAGAAATCACCTATCACTCGTGACAGTATTGCCGCGGCATTAAACATCCATGAGGAAGAGCCACTTGAAGCCCTGCGTCGTCGCTTACGTGCGATGGAACGCGATGGCGAGTTGGTATTCACTCGCGGGCAGAGTTATGGCTTGCCCGAGAAGATGGATCTGATCTCCGGTACTGTCATCGGGCACAGAGAAGGCTTTGGCTTTTTCAAACCCGATGAAGGTGGTGATGACTTATTTATTTCAAACCGCGATATGCTGATGTATTTCCACGGTGATAAAGTGCTGGCGCAAAAAGCGGGCACAGATCGCCGAGGACGTCGTGAGGCGCGTTTAGTTCGTCTGATCCAGCCACGAAGCGCTGCAATTGTTGGCCGTTATCATCTTGATAGTGGTATGGCATTTGTCATCGCCGATGATAAGCGTATTACCCAAGAAATTTTGGTCGCAGATGAAGATCGTAACGGCGCTCGTCAAGGCGATGTTGTGGTGGTGGAATTAACGCGTCGCCCAGGTCGTTTTGTTAAGGCTGCGGGTAAAGTGACAGAAGTACTCGGTAAGCAAATGGCGCCGGGGATGGAAATTGAAATCGCCCTGCGTAACTATGACTTACCTCATACTTGGTCTCCCGCTATCGAGAAAAAATTGCGTCGTATTCCCGATGAAGTGACCGACGCTGATAGAGTTGGCCGAGTCGACCTGCGCGATTTACCTTTAGTGACTATTGATGGCGAAGATGCTCGCGATTTTGACGATGCCGTATATGCAGAGAAAAAGGTCGGTGGCGGCTGGCGTTTATGGGTTGCGATTGCAGACGTAAGTTACTATGTACGTACCGATTCTGCGTTAGATACCGAAGCGCGTGCCCGTGGTAACTCAGTGTATTTCCCGTCGCAAGTGATCCCTATGCTGCCAGAAAAAATCTCTAACGGCCTATGTTCGCTCAATCCTCATGTCGACCGTTTATGTATGGTCGCCGAGATGACTGTGTCTGCTAAAGGTAATTTATCGGGTTATAAGTTTTATCCGGCGGTGATGCATTCCCATGCCCGTTTCACTTATACCCAAGTCGCGGATATGTTAGAAGGTGGCCCGATTGCGCCTGAGCATGAAGCCTTATTCCCGCATCTACAATGTTTACAGTCATTGTATTTAGCACTCGATGAGCAAAGAGCCGAGCGTGGTGCGATTGCGTTTGAGACGATGGAAACGCAGTTCATTTTTAATGAGCAACGTAAGATTGATAAAATCGTCCCGCGTGGTCGTAATCAAGCCCATAAAATTATTGAAGAATGCATGATTTTAGCCAATGTTTCTGCGGCTAAGTTTGTCAAGAAACATAAAGGTGAAGTGCTGTATCGCGTGCATGAAGCGCCATCTGAGCAAAAACTGGCAAACTTTAAAGAGTTCCTTGCTGAGCGTGGTTTAACGATGGGTGGCGGTTTAGAACCGACGCCGTCAGATTATCAAAATTTAATGTTACAAATTGCCGAACGTCCCGATGCTGAGCTTATCCAAGTGATGTTGCTGCGCTCTATGCGCCAAGCAATTTACACCCCTGATAACGAAGGTCATTTTGGTTTAGCACTAGAAGAATACGCGCATTTTACATCGCCTATTCGCCGCTATCCGGATTTAGTCTTACACAGAGTGATCCGTTATTTACTAGCAAAAGAACAGGGTGAAACCACTGAGAAGTGGACGCAGGATGGTGGCTACCATTATCAACTCGATGAGCTCGAAAAATTAGGTGAAGAGTGCTCAACCACTGAGCGTCGTGCTGATGAAGCGACTCGTGATGTCAGCGATTGGCTGAAGTGCGAGTTTATGCAAGATCATGTCGGCGATACTTTCGCGGCTGTGATTGCATCGGTCACCAGCTTTGGTTTGTTCGTGCGCTTAAATGAGTTGTTTATCGATGGCTTAGTGCATATTTCAAGCCTAGGTAGCGATTACTATCAGTTTGATTCTATGCGCCAACGACTCATAGGTGAACATACTAAGCAAGTTTATCAAGTGGGCGATCCTGTGACAGTGAAAGTCGCGGCGGTTAACCTAGATGACAGACAGATTGACTTAGTGATGTTGGGTGACGATGGCAAAGGTAGTAAGCGTAAGTCGTCAGCTAGCCGTGATAAGCCGATTACCGCCCGTGAGCGCGTTAATCGCGAAGGCGCTAAGCAAGGTAAAACGAACAAAACCGCGACATCTACAGCTAAGACTGAAGCAGGTAAAGCCAAACCTAAGGCTAGTACTAAAACGAGTACTAAGCCTAAAGCTAAAACTAGCACTAAGGCTAAAGCGGCGACTAAAGCTCAGACAACAGTAGAAAAAGATCCGGCTACTAAGCCAAAAGCCGCTAAGCGGAGCACGAGAAAGAAATAAATGAAAAAACAAGATATTATTTTTGGGATCCACGCAGTTGAAGCCCTGTTAAAGCACAGCCCTGAGCGCATTATTGAATTATGGTTGTTACAAGGTCGCGATGATGAGCGTTTAACGGCCTTGGCTAATGAAGCCAAATCATTCGGGACAACAATTCAGTTGGCGTCTCGTAAGGTTTTAGATGACAAAGCTGAAAGCAGCCAACATCAAGGTATTGTGGCGCGCGTCAAAGCCGCTAAAGTGTTAAATGAGCAAGATTTAGATGTGTTGCTTGCTAATACTGAGCAACCTTTCCTGTTGATTTTGGATGGCGTGACGGATCCTCATAATTTAGGTGCTTGCTTACGTAATGCCGATGCGGCTGGAGTGCAAGGTATTATCGTGCCTAAAGATAACTCAGTCGGCTTAACTGCGACGGTGAGTAAAGTGGCCTGCGGCGCAGCAGAAACTGTACCGTTATTCCAAGTTACGAACTTAGCGCGCACTATGCGCCACCTACAAGATAAAGGTGTGTGGATTGTGGGCACAGCTGGTGAAGCCGATTGCGAACTTTATCAAGCCGATCTTAAAGGGCCGCTAGCGATTGCTATGGGCGCCGAAGATAAAGGGTTACGCCGTTTAAGTCGCGAGTCTTGTGATTCGCTGATTTCAATTCCGATGGCGGGCAGTGTATCTAGCTTGAATGTATCGGTAGCGACGGGTGTTTGTCTATTTGAAGCTGTGCGTCAGCGTCGTAGTTAACATTTAAACTACGCAGTGATACCATGCTTGTGGTAATCAAAATCGGCTTAACTGTATCTACAGTCAAGCCGTTTTTTATGAGCATTTTTTAACTAAAGGCTTTTTCTACGTTAGCTTGATTATTATCAGTGCTATCGGTTTGAGTCGCTTCTATGTCTGTTTGCCAAGTATCGAAACAAAAGGTGAGTTGCTCTTCATTACACTCAACCGCGTCATCATCATCTACACCATCAGCTCCTAAATCATATTCGTCCTCATCAGCGTTAAACGATGGCGTCATATGCTCTTGAATCGACTCAACATCAACTCGTGGATCTAATGCTGCTGCCAGTGGTGAGGAGACTAAGTCACCTGTTGCCATCATATAATCTTGGGTCACATTGGTTTCGACTTTTTGTTTTGAATGCACGTAATGTAAACGTATAAACAGAATTAAGGTACAGGCCGACATGAAGCCATATAACATGCTGTTACCCAACCATTGCATTAACGTAGAGGCGATGAGGGGGCCGATACTGGCACCTAAGCCAAAGGTTAATAGAATGGTGGCGGATAAACCGACTCGTTCATTTTGCTCGACTCGTGAGTTGGCAAGCGCTGTAGCCAGTGGATAAAAAGTAAAGCCTAAAATACCAAATAGAAAAGTCATTACCAGTGAAATAACGGGATGGTAGGGGATGAGGGTGATCGCCAAAGCTAAGACACCGAGCAATACACAGTTGATGCGAATGAGGCGACTGCGGGACATAATGTCAGATAGCTTTCCCATCGGCCATTGCGCCAATAATCCCGCTAAAATAGTTGCTGTCATATAAGTGGCGACTTTTTCTGGTGGTAAGCCTAAATTGCTAGCGTAGGCTGGCGCGAGACCATAAAACGAACCGACTATCATGCTACCAATCGCTATGGTAGTGAGTGCTTGCGGTGCTTTTTTCCAATAATGGGTAATTTTAAGCGGTGCCGGTACTAAAGGTGCGGGGTGAAGACGGCGGGTGAGTGAAATTGGTACGATACAGAGTGAGAAGCAAATGGCGATAAGCAGTAGCGGCTCTAAACCTAATTCGGGGAAAATACTGATGGCACCTTGGCCTAAGATTAAGCCGAAGTAAGAAACAATCATATAACTGGCAAATACAGTACCGCGTTGGTTGCTCTCAGCTTGTTCGTTAAGCCAGCTCTCTAACACCATGTATTGGCACATCATTCCCATACCAACAATCAGCCGCAGCAGTAGCCAAACTGATAGCTCATCCACGAGTGCATGGCCTAATGCTGAGGCGGCGACTATCCCTGCACTGGCGACAAAGGCACGAATATGCCCTACTTGAGCGATCAGTTTGTGGCCAATTTTAGAGCCTGCAACAAGACCAATATAGTAGGCTGACATCATGCCGCCAATCCATATCTGTGGCACATGCATCACCGAGAGCCTGAGGCCAAGATAGGTTGTGAGTAAACCGCCAGCCAATACCATTAATAAAGTAGTGCTATATAAGGAGGCGAAAGTGCGTAGCGGATTAGTCATATACAACTCCGAAAACACAACAAAAATAACAACGTGGGGAGAGTATATCAGGGGTTAGTGTTTATGTTGTGTTGCAAATTGTTAGAAAATCTTGATTAAGCCCTCGTTTTTACGTGAAAGATTATGAAGACCTGATGACACAAGGTATGCATACTCAAGCATGTTTTAAAATGAGAACCCGTGAGTCGCGTTATAAGCGCATTTTTATTGAGTATGGATTTATCTAAAGGTATAAAGCAGGTTGAAGGTGGTTATAGTATCCGTCTGTTGGCTACCTTCTGGTACGGCTTCAGTGTATTTAATGTTCATACCAATCTTAAATGCCCAATCTTGGAACACAAGATTCTTGTAGTTCATATCTAAGGTGAGGGTGTTGTTATTCTCGCCTACTTCCGCAGTCAGATCGGCATTTAGGCTGCTATATTCCTGCAGTTTTTGGGAAAATTTAGCCGCAGTACGTAAAATAATATCTTTTTCTGCATCAGGATCAGGAATATCGACCGATTCTGCCGGCAGGTTATATCGGTAACCGGGACCAATTTCGAGACTGAGTTTGGTTTTATAGCTACTGATGGCATTAAAACCGTAACCACTAGAAAGTGTTGATATTTGTGTGTAACTACCGAATTGATCCCAAGTGAAATCACCACGACCGAAGACATAGCCCTTAGTCAACTTATAGTTTGACTGTAGCTGTAGTTCATATTTCTCTGAGGTTGTTTGGCTTTTTTCGGAGGCAAAGTAGGCTTTTAGCGTGGCTTCTTGCTTAGTGCGTTCAGTATCATAAATCAGCTGGGTACGGCCATTAAAACTACTTGATTCATTATTGCCGGTATTCAGCTGCAAACCGGCTTCAATTTCTGCCGTAAAATCACTTGGTGGTTCTTGATAGTCTGGAGGGACGAGCGCAAGCGCAGGAAATGAAAGACAAAATAAACTGATTGGCACGATAGCTTTTAGCATTATGTTTAATTCTTGATTAGCTGATTTCAGACGTCCGAATATAGGTGAGGCGCCATCATACCTGTATTGATTAGCGAGGCAAAGTTATTGCTTGAGTTTCTGGCTTGCTTTCTGTACTATCTCGCGCTCAAATCAGTCACTATTTTTCGTTCCTTGCCTCCATTTGGTTTGACTGAGCCAATACCGAGGCTACATAACCGTAAGGAGCAATAAATGCGTCATTACGAAATCGTATTTATGGTTCACCCAGATCAAAGTGAACAAGTACCAGGTATGATTGAGCGTTACACAGGTGTTATCACCGAAGCTAACGGAACAATTCACCGTTTAGAAGATTGGGGCCGTCGTCAACTGGCTTACCCAATTCTTGATCTGCATAAAGCTCACTACGTTCTTATGAACGTTGAAGCTAAAGCAGAGACGATCGAAGAGCTAGAAACAGCTTTCCGTTTCAACGACGCAGTTCTGCGTAACATGGTAATGCGTACTAAAGTTGCCGTTACTGAAGCATCGCCAATGGCTAAAGCTAGAGATGAGCGCGATTCACGTCGTGGCCCAGCTGGCGAACGCTCATATGATGAAGCTCACGCTGAAGAAAACGCTGAGTAAGGTAATCTGTGACCACCAATAACTTGGTGTTATCTGGAACGATAACTCGTTCAAGACGCTTTAAAAGCCCAGCAGGTATTGCACACAGTGTAATGATGTTGGAACACAAATCGCAGCGTTATGAAGCAGATATGCTGCGCAACGTCTACGTACAAATTCAAGTGATATTGAGTGGCCCACGCTTTGAAAGCGTAGCAGATGATCTGAAAGCAGGTGTGGAAGTACAAGTGCAAGGCTTTATGACGCTTCAACAGGGGCGTAATGGTCAAAACCGCTTAGTTATCCATGCCGAAAATGTCGAATTGAAAACTTAGGAGACTGTCAACATGGCACGTTATTTCCGTCGTCGCAAGTTCTGCCGTTTCACCGCTGAAGGTGTTGCAGAGATTGATTACAAAGATATCGTTACTTTAAAGAACTACATCACTGAAAGCGGCAAGATTGTTCCAAGCCGTATCACTGGTACTAGTGCTAAATATCAGCGCCAACTAGCTCGCGCTATCAAGCGTGCTCGTTATCTTTCTCTACTGCCATATACTGATTTACATCAGTAATTTGCAGTATTCCTAATCGAATATAGAGGATTTGATAATGAATGTTATTTTACTAGATAAAGTTGCAAACTTAGGTAGCTTAGGCGACCAAGTTTCAGTTAAAGCCGGTTATGCTCGTAACTTCCTTTTACCTTATGGTAAAGCGGTAGTTGCAAATGCTGCAAATACTGAAGTATTTGAAGCTCGTCGCGCTGAATTAGAAGCTAAATTAGCTGCTGACTTAGCTGCTGCTAACCAACGTGCTGAGAAAATCGCTGCACTAGAAGCTGTTGTTATCGCTTCTAAAGCGGGTGATGAAGGCAAACTGTTTGGTTCAGTTGGCAACCGTGACATCGCTGATGCGGTAACTGCTGCTGGTGTTGAGCTGGCTAAATCAGAAGTTCGTTTACCATTAGGCGCTCTGCGTACTATTGGCAACTTCGAAGTTGAAGTTCAGTTACACACTGAAGTTAAAGCTGTTGTTAAAGTTTCTGTGGTTGCAGAAGCTTAATTACGACTCGCTTTAATACATTAAGAGACACCGCCTAGGCGGTGTTTTTTTATGTCTGTAATTTCGTCTTTGAGTGTTGCGAAGATACTTTGGTTTTGATACGGGTGAAGCAATGCAGTAGTGATGCTGTAGTGTCTGAATAGTTAAAAAGCCGCTACAGCATTGGCTATAATGCGGCTTTGGTTTAGCTTAATTGCGTCAGTGTTTAGTACTGAGTATTAATTTCTCACTAAATCCAATTCTTGGATTAAGTTATCGGCATGATCCACTTCATCCATCATCCACAGGATATAGCGAATATCCACGTGTACTGCGCGAGTGATGGTTGGGTTGAAGAACCAATCTTTAGTGATAGCCTCATAGGTTGAGTCGAAGTTAAGGCCCACTAACTCACCTTTGCCGTTGAAGACGGGTGAGCCGGAGTTACCACCTGTGGTGTCCACGCTGGATAAGAAATTAACCGGTACTGAGTTAAATTCTTCTGGTTTATCTAAACAAGAGAAGAGTCTGCAAATCCAGCCGCGGGGATCTTGATAAACCGACTTCACCAGATGATCGCCAAAACGTTGCTCGTGAATCGCATCGAGGAGTTTTTTCGGCGCATTATAGGGCTCAACGCCTGTGTGTTTTGCGACTATGCCATCAAGACGAGTAAACGGCTGTTTATAGAGCGCATCACGTGATTGATAACCATCAACCATGCCATAGCTGATCCGTAGCGTACCATTGGCGTCAGGGTAGACTGGCCAGTTGTTTGCTTTGTAGTATTCGATCACGGCCGCCATATAATCAGGGCGAGCACTAGACAGCTTGCCGTCTACGATTTTTTCTGACTTTTCCTGTGCCATATTCGTGTCGTAAAGTGCTACGGCTAAACGAATAAAGGGATCTGCACTGGTTTCGAAAGCGCGAGCATCGGCATTCATCCACGCGAGGCGCTTAGCTTGGTCTGTGAGCGTAGTGAGTGAGTACAAACCATCGAGTTTAGCTGCGAGATCGGCATCTTTAGTGTTCACACTTAGCATTTCATCGAGTGCAGCTACGCGATTTGATTGGCTAAGGTAAGCATTTAAATTCTGTAGCCACAAAGTCTTATCAACAGTGACATCAAAACTTGAATCGATACGTTTAAGACGTGAGCTTAGCATTGCAATATCACGTTCTTGGTAGCCTTGCTCACGCTCGGCATCGGGCTTTTGTTTTTCTTTAGCAAGACGGTAGAGACTGTTTGCTGCGGTTAACAATGTGCTCGATTGGGCATTGGTAAAGTAGTCATTACTTTGGAACGCTTGTTGTTGCTCGGTGAGTAACACTTCTAACTCAGCAATGAGATTTTGATTTAGCTTAGGGTTTTGTTTAAGCCAAGCTAAAAAGTTATCTTCACGGCTTTGCTTAATGCCAATGATATCCGTTGCTTTAAAACCTGCTAATAGCCCGTTGAGTTTCTTCATCCGGTTAGCCATTGAGGCCATATTACCTGCGTACTTAATGGCGATATCGGCATCTTTTTGTCCCATAGCCTCGATAGTATCAATCTGTAATTGATAGCGCTTAGCTTGGGTTGGGTACAACCAATCACTGGCAAATTTAAGTTCACTGGTCAGGTTGTAACGGCTAGTCGTGCCTGGGTAACCCGCCACAAACACGCCGTCACCGGCTTTTACGCCATCGGCATTAATCTTAAGGTAACTCTTTGGCTGGTAAGGAATATTATCGTCGCTATAAGCGGCGGGTTTGCCATCTTTACCAACATAAGCCCGTAGGAAGGCAAAATCACCCGAATGACGTGGATATTCATAGTTATCAATATCGCCACCATAGCCTCCAACACTTTCAGGTGGTGCGTAGACTAAGCGCACATCGCGGATCATCAATTGCTTGATTAAGTAGTATTCTAAGCCGTTATGGAAACTGCGGACGTTGCAGCGATAGTTGTCATCGGCTTCACAGTTTTTAATCAGTGCTTTGCTGTGATTTTGAATGTCTTCATAACGCGTTAACGGATCTTGGCTGAGATCTTTCATGATACTGGCAGTGACATCCGTTACTGCTTCAGTAATGTATAAACGCTCGTTAGGACCGGCAGAGGGTTCCTTGTCCATTGATGTGGCTAAAAAGCCCTGTTCTAGATAGTTATGTTCTGTCTTGGTGTTATATTGTATCGCCTTGTAGGCACAATGATGGTTTGTCACAACTAGCCCTTGGGGCGAGACAAAACTGGCGGTACAATAGCCCAGTCCTACAACGGCGTTCATAGGATAACGTGTCAGGTCGGCCAATTGTTCTGCTGGAATATTGATTCCGCGTTCACTGAGTTTGTCTGCAATTGAAGGCATTTGATAAGGTTGCCATTGTCCTTCGTCGGCGGTTACCACGCCGGATGTTAGTGCTAGGGCAGCAACCAATGTAATACGCATGTTCTTTCCTTATTGTTTTTTTAGAGTGTCCGTTGGAATGAAATAACAGGCAAGTGTAAACATCCTGTTTGCTTGACGCGGGTTTTATATCATATTTTGTTAAGTTGTTGGAAATCGGGAGTGTTAATGTCACAACAAGGTGCTTTTAAGCCTAAAAGTAAGCCAAGAGATTTGCAGCTAGATGGACTCAAGCTGCCACCGCATTCAATTGAGGCTGAACAATCGGTATTAGGCGGCTTGATGTTAGATGCCGAAGCATGGGATCGAGTGGCTGAGGCCGTAGTCAAAGAGGACTTTTACTCCCGCTCACACAAGATGATTTTTGCTGCTATGCACAGATTGGTTGAACAGGGACAACCGATCGATTTGATCACGGTTTCTGAGCAACTAGAAGTCGAAAATCAATTAGAAGATGCCGGTGGTTTTGCCTATTTAGGTGAAATTGCGAAAAATACCCCAAGTGCGGGTAATATTTTATCTTACGCTGAAATCGTCCGTGAACGTGCTGTTGTACGTGACATGATCCGCGTTGCACACGAAATTGCCGATGCAGGCTACAATCCTGAAGGTCGCGATTCGAGCGAGTTACTCGACTTAGCCGAAAGTAAAGTTTTCAAAATTGCCGAGATGCGTACCAATGTTAACGAAGGTCCTGAGGATATTAAAACGATCCTCGAAAAAACTGTCGATAAGATTGAGCAACTTTACAATAATCCCCATAACGGCGTGACAGGTGTATCGAGTGGCTTTAATGATCTCGATAAAATGACCGCAGGTTTCCAAGCAGGCGATTTAGTGATTGTGGCCGCGCGTCCTTCTATGGGTAAAACTACCTTCGCAATGAACCTATGCGAACAAGCGGCGATGAATGAAGACAAGCCTGTGCTTATTTTCAGCCTTGAGATGCCATCAGAACAGATTATGATGCGTATGCTGGCCTCTTTGGGCCGCGTTGATCAAACTAAAATTCGTACTGGTCAACTTGATGACGAGGATTGGGCGCGAGTCTCATCGACCATGGGCATTATGCTTGAGCAAGGTAAAATGTATATCGATGATGGCTCCGGATTAACGCCAACCGAAGTCCGTAGCCGTGCGCGTCGTATCGCCCGAGAATACGGTGGTTTATCGATGATCATGATAGATTACCTGCAGTTAATGCAGGTACCCGCCTTGAAAGATAACCGTACTCTAGAAATCTCGGAAATTTCACGCTCCTTAAAAGCGTTAGCTAAAGAGTTAGAAATTCCTATTATCGCTCTGTCTCAGCTTAACCGCTCGCTCGAGCAACGTGCTGATAAACGTCCAGTAAACTCGGATTTGCGTGAATCGGGCGCTATCGAGCAGGATGCGGATCTCATCATGTTTATTTATCGCGATGAAGTGTATAACAACGATTCTCAAGATAAAGGTACGGCTGAAATCATTATTGGTAAGCAACGTAACGGCCCTATTGGTCGGGTACGATTAACTTTCCAAGGGCAGTTTTCGCGTTTCGATAATTACGCGGGTCCGCAGTTTGAAGAAGATTAAGCTTTTTTATTGAATTAGATTTACGTTTGCAGAAGACTGACAGTGCTGATGTGTTGTTTTGATTATCCGTGACTTTTTATTTCCTGAGTAAACAAGGTAAATTTTGAACCCTTTTCCCCGTGCTGAAATTAGCAGTAGTGCACTGCAAACCAATCTAGCTGAGTTGCGCCAACAGGCACCAACCAGTCGCGTGATGGCTGTCGTTAAAGCGAACGGCTATGGTCATGGATTATTAAATGTTGCCCATTGTTTAGTCAGTGCTGATGGCTTTGGGCTGGCGCGTTTAGATGAAGCTTTAGAATTGCGAGCAGGCGGTGTTAAAGCCCGTTTGTTATTGCTAGAAGGTTTTTTTCGCGCTACCGACCTGCCTTTGCTGGTCGAGCATGATATCGACACTGTGGTGCATCACGACTCTCAGCTTGAAATGTTAGAGCAAACTGAGCTGACGAAACCCGTTACAGTTTGGTTAAAAATAGATTCAGGTATGCATCGTTTAGGCTTTACGCCCGAGCAGTTTTCAACGGTTTACGCCCGCTTAATGGCGTGTGTAAATGTCGCAAAACCAATTCATTTTATGACGCATTTTGCTTGTGCTGATGAGCCTGATAACACTTATACCTCAGTACAGATGGCGGCTTTTAATACATTAACGACCGGCTTGCCAGGGTTTAGAACCTTAGCCAACTCAGCTGGCGCACTCTATTGGCCACAAAGCCAAGGCGATTGGATACGTCCCGGTATTGCGCTTTATGGTGTGTCACCTGTCACCGGTGATTGTGGGGCTAATCATGGGCTCGTGCCCGCAATGGAGCTAGTATCGCAATTAATTGCGGTGCGTGAGCACAAAGCGAATCAACCCGCGGGTTACGGTTGTTTCTGGACCGCGAAGCAAGATACGCGCTTAGGCGTAGTGGCGATTGGGTACGGTGATGGTTATCCACGCAATGCACCCGAAGGTACACCCGTGTGGGTCAATGGTCGGCGGGTACCGATTGTAGGCCGCGTATCTATGGATATGTTAACGGTCGACTTAGGTCAAGATGCTCAGGATAAGGTTGGCGATAGCGCATTACTATGGGGTAAGGCACTCCCTGTGGAAGAAGTCGCCGAACATATAGGGACTATCGCTTACGAACTTGTTACAAAGCTCACGCCAAGGGTGGCCGTGTGCTTAGTGTGATGACATCATTTGCAATGATGAACAAGTTTTAAATTATAAAACGGTGTATTGAACACCGTTTTTCTTTAGCGGTATGGGGATAAGAAATTATGGCTAATCAAGGCGTCGCTATTTTTCAAAGCAAATTTCAATATAAGCTGCTCCGTATGGGCTGGTGAATGGCATGATAATTTTAGTGCCACTGGCTTTGTGGGAAATAGTATGGCCTTTTCCTGATACCACCATAGGGGTGGCCATTTCAAACTCATAGCCTTTTTGACCCAATAAGTTTTTTGCACCGCCAGTGACCATATTGGTTATTTCACCGACTAGGTCGGTCACTTCGTCGTTAATTTTACCTGGATTTTCACCGAGCATATTTTGCATAATTTGCAGAACCAGCTTTTGTTCAAATGTAATCGACAGTGAGCCTTTAGTTTGAGGGCCTACGAGACCGATTAAACCTGACACATCTCCTTTTGCTAAATTATCTGACTTGATTTGGGGTTTCCCTGGCGTCAAATCCATGCTCGCCATGGTCGAAAGAACATTAAGCAGAGATTGAAGAAAAGGGTTTATAAAATTGACGTTCATGCCTAAATTTGTCCTCTTGTGAGCCTAAATCATGGCGGGATGACATGTACAAGGCTATTAGAAAAGTTGCTTACCAACAGCAATCTTGATTACAGTCTATAGCTTAGATGAGGTCGCTATAAATGTGAGGCTAGTTTATAGGTATTTAATCATTTATCCGAGGTTTGCGTAGTTAAACATCAATACAATTGTGCAATAGAGCCATTTTCCTTGCTTCATCTTAAAATCGTAAGCTGCCATTGATAATGGTGCATGTGTACCTATGCTGCAAAGTTTTTTGGCGTTTACACGCCGTTAGTTGATGTTATCCCCCACATTATTTTTAATCATCTTATGTAATGTTGTTGCATAAAAGAAGCGCATCATTATGTATAGTAAGTATTTCTATCCAGAGTTAACTCCTAACTAGCTAATTTAATTAAATATTAAAATCTAATAATCATCCGTAAGCTTGTCTGTATTTTAAAAGCATGCGTGTTGCAGTATTAGCTGTATTGGTAATGCAAATGATAATAATTATTGATCATATGGTAGTCTTTCCTTATATTAGCGGCCGGTAAATACGTGATATTGCTCACGACAATAACTAACTCTTCGCGATAGGAATGTTTCTTGATGAAAATAGCTCAACGTCGTAATGGTCGAGTTCGACTCGGCGCTCACATGCTGGGATCGTTAACTTTAGGGATGGCAGTCTCTGCTGCTTCAGCGATGGCAGCAGATCAACCGGTACCTGCAACAGATAAGAAAGTCGAACATATTGAAGTGAACGGCGAGTATCTGGGCTATAACAACCGAAAAGTACAATCAGGGAAATTTACTGAAGATCTGCTTAATAGTGCAAAAACAGTAACGATAATAAATCAAGATCTTATCAAAGACATGGGCGCCCAAACTTTTACAGATGCCCTGCGTGCAACACCAGGTATTAGCCTTGGCACAGGCGAGGGTGGTAACCCTTATGGTGATAGGCCTTTTATTCGGGGTTACGATGCGCAGTCATCGACCTTTATTAACGGCATGCGTGATGTGGGTTCGCAAAGCCGTGAAACGTTCAATATAGAACAAATTGAGGTGCTTAAAGGCCCGAGTTCTGTGTATAGCGGCCGCGGTGCGGTAGGTGGTAGTATCAATATTGTTACCAAAAAAGCGAATGCAGAAGATGCAATAAACCTCGATTTAGCCGTCGGTACAGATTCGTTAACTCGCGCTAGTCTAGATATTAACCGCGTCATTGCCGACGAAGCTGCAGTGCGCCTCAATGTGATGGCCCATGATGCAGACACACCTGGACGGAATGAGGTTTCAGGTAACCGTTGGGGCGTTGCGCCTTCAGTTACGTTTGGTTTGACGACACCAACTAAAGTGACGTTAGAGTATTATCACTTTGAAAATCACGATGTGCCTGATTATGGAATCCCTTACGATCAAAGTACGGGACAGCCAGTTGATGTTAATCCTGATAATTTTTATGGTTTGTTGTCGCGTGATTTTCGTGACAATACGGATGACACCGCTTCAGTATTAATAAGCCATGATTTAAGCAATGATTTCCAGTTCACGTCTACCTCAGTTTATAGCCGCAACACTAACGATTATATTGTCACCAACCCCGATGACACTGCGGGTAACGTTGTTAATGGTAATGTGTGGCGCAATACTAAATCGCGTAATTCCGAGACGAAAAGCCTAGCAACTCAGTTGCAGTTAGCTGGCGAGGCGAAGTTAGCGGGCATGCCAAATCGTTTTGCTGTTGGCGCCGAGTTCAGTAATGAGCGTACCAGTAACCAGCCTTATGTAGTTGATGCTGGTAATGGCCGTAATGGTGGCTGTACGGCTGAGATGATTGCGGGCTATAACTGCACCTCGTTGACTAATCCTAATCCGCATGATCCTTGGGTCGGTTCTATCACTCAAGGTATCGTGACTGAAACGGAAACCGACACCAGTTCGCTTTATGCCTTTAACACGATTGAGTTAAGCGACGCATGGATGGTAAACGGTGGTATTCGTTGGGATGATTTCAGAACAGAATCCGATAACGGCACATTGGCGCTATCTAATGAGGATGACTTCTTTAATTATCAATTATCAGTGTTATATAAACCGACTATAAATGGCAGTATTTATGCGGCTTGGGGCACATCCTCTAACCCACCGGGTACTTCTAATGGCGATGGTGCCGACGGTTTAGCCACAGCAAACCAAGATTTAAAACCTGAAGATACCGAAAGCTATGAGCTCGGTGTGAAGTGGGATTTATTCAGCGGCCGCTTGTCTCTGACCAGCTCAATTTTCCAAATTGAGAAAAATAATGCTCGCGTTGCGACCGAAGCTGGCCGTGGTGCGCCGCAAGAAAACGTAGGTAAACAAAACGTTAAAGGCTTTGAATTTGGTTTTTCGGGCGATTTTACCGATGAATGGCATGGTTTTGGTGGTTACACTTACTTAGATGCAACCTTAGAAAGCAATGGTTTTAATGTGGAATATGATGGTAATCGTTTCCCTAATACCGCTAAAAACAGTATTAGTTTGTTTACCACTTATGACATTACAGAGGCATTTAATCTAGGTGGTGGTGCGTATTACATGGGCGAAGTTTACGGTAATACGGCCAATACGCTATCAATCCCATCTTACTGGCGTTTTGATGCAGTATCATCTTACAAAATGAACGAGTTTTTAACCCTACGTTTGAATGTGCAAAACTTAATGGATGAGCGTTATTACGATAAAGCTTATTCAGCGCATTTTGCGAATATGGCGCCAGGACGTTTAGTCATGTTAAGTGCTGATATGCATTTTTAATGCTGGAATTGCGCTAATGTTATGGCAGCCTTCGGGCTGCCTTTTATGTTTATAATCCTTATAAATCATGTCAACCCGTGTGTTTTTATATAATGGAATAATGAGATGCTTATTGAAATCCCTGATGTTTTTTCTAAACAAGAAGTCAGTCAATTACGTGAACAATTAGATACCCGCCGTTGGATTGATGGCAACCAAACTTCAGGGGCCATGGCGAGTACTCGTAAGCGCAATCAACAGTTGGATAAGGACGATCCGGTTGCGGTAGTGGTAGGTCAACAAATCATGGACAGGCTACTTGCACATCCATTATTTGTCTCAGCAGCATTGCCATTACAATTTTACCCGCCGTTATTTAATCGTTATCAAGGTGGGGAAACCTTTGGATATCATATAGATAATGCTATCCGCTCAACCACTGATGGGATGATCCGTACCGATTTGTCAGCGACATTATTTCTCAGTGAGCCAGAAATTTACCAGGGCGGCGAATTAGTTATCCAAGATACCTACGGCCAACAAAGCATAAAATTATCAGCGGGTTCATTAGTGCTGTATCCATCGAGCAGCTTGCATCAGGTCACGCCAGTCCTGTCGGGTGAGCGTACGGCCGCCTTTATGTGGTTACAAAGTATGGTGCGAGATGAAGGCCAGCGCCGCTTGCTATTTCAACTAGATCAATCGATTCAAACACTCACTGCTCAGCAGGCAGCAGAACAAGAGTTGTTTAATCTTACGGGCGTGTACCACAATTTATTGAGACGCTGGAGTGAGTTGTAAATATTTCCATGTGCCAAAATTCAACTCAAAAGCGCGACTCTAGACTCCATAGGGTGTAATTAATACACCTCATTCACTGAATACGTTGTGCCTTATTGTATTTCGCTCTGCCTAGCGTAGAGCTTAGCCCTGCTAAGATGCTGGATATCTTAAAGCTCCCCCGAATAAACTATTCGCGATATACTACAACACTGCCTAATGCGCTGGAACGAAACTGCAATAGCAGCTCTGTTCTGCTGTTGTTATATTTTGATGGTCATCTAGGGTCTGTTGATCTTTCGAGAGTGATTTTTAGACAGCATGACAAGACGTTATAATTTGCTTCGCCAAAAGTAACCATAACCTCAAGCCATGCCAAGACTTATGCTAACCGATGAACGCTGGGAA